>CATPCO010000283.1 GCA_955652925.1 uncultured Xanthobacteraceae bacterium
CCAACATATTCCCAACCGATCTGCTGAAAAAAGAAAATTCTGCTGTACTGCCTTTACAGCGTCGAAGCCATATCCGGCCCATGCTCGAGTTGCAGGATTGGGGAAGCATGTTTCTCAACGCACTTGCCGTGAGCGAGCGGTACCGCTGCCACGGCATTGGCGCGCGCCTGCTCGACTGGGCCGAGGATCGCTCGCGGCAGGCCGGCTTCGACCGGTTGAGCCTGCACTGCTGGGCTGACAACACGGCGGCCGTGAACTTTTACCAGGCACGGGGATTCGTTGCGCTTGCGGTCGCCGATATTCCATACGACGCGAGGTTGCGCCACTTCGGCGGCAGCATCCTCATGCAGCGCAAGATCAGCCGGGCCGCTTAGCCTCCCGGACATTCACGGCGGTTTGCTTCCCGGCGAACCTGTGCGGCAGTGCGACGCATGGCCCTTGCACGCGGAGTAAGCTTGGGCAGACTGACCGGCCCAACAGTTTGCAAGCAAAGGCATCAGGTTCTTGGACCACAATTGATGGCGACCACCGCGATCATCATTGCGGGCGTGCTCGCGTTTCTGCTGCTCCTAATTGTAGCCTTCATCGCAGCGAATTGGGCGCCGGAGCGCTCGCTCGCTGAGCTGCGAGGCCGCTGGGCGCCGGCGCCTTCACTCTTCGTGGATGTGGCCGGATTGAACGTGCACATGCGCGACGAAGGACCGGCCGATGATCCAACTCCTGTCGTGCTGCTGCACGGCACCGGATCGTCGCTCCATGCCTGGGACGGCTGGGTCGAAGCGCTGAAAGAAACGCGGCGCGTGATCCGCTTCGACCTGCCTGGCTTCGGGCTCACAGGCCCTTCGCCGGCGCGCATCTACACGCTCGACAACGACGCGCGTGTGGTGATCGCACTGCTCGACCGGCTCGCGATCAAGCGCTGCGTGATCGGAGGCAACTCGCTGGGCGGAGCCGTGGCTTGGCGCACCGCTTTGGCGCATCCGTGCCGGGTGGAGAAGCTGATCCTTGTCGATGCGGTCGGATATCCGGATCATTCCATCTCGATTCCAATCGGCTACCGGCTCGCGCAGATGCCGGCGCTCACCTGGCTGCTCAAGAACACGCTCCCCCGCAGCCTCGTGAAGCAGGGTTTGCACAACATTTTCGGCGATCCGAAGCGAGTGACGCGAGAAATGATCGATCGGGCGGTGGACCTCAATCAGCGCGAAGGCAACCGCCAGGCATTGGTCGAGCGCTTGCGGCAACGACGCCCCAGCGCGCTTTGCAAACGTATCCCGGAGCTGACAGTCCCTACCCTCATCCTCTGGGGCGGGCGCGACCGGCTTATTCCACCCGACGATGCCAAACGTTTCCACCGCGATATTGCCGGCAGCACGCTCGTGATCTTCGACGATCTCGGTCATGCGCCGGAAGAGGAGGATCCGGTGCGCACAGTCGAGGCGGTGAAGCGATTTCTCGATCCGGCGTGAGTCCGTAGCCAGCGATGGATCAGGCGGGCGAGCTGCCTTACACTCGCGTTAATCGCTCGCCGACCCCATTGCACCATGAAACCCGGTCCGTACGGTCCGTTTCCATATTCCCCGATCATCCGCCGCCCGCGCCTCGAATGGCCAGGCGGCGCCCGCGTGGCACTGTGGATCGTTCCCAATGTTGAATTCTTCTCCCTTGAAACGCGCCCGGGGGGTCTCGGGCCGGGCAAGATTCCCGATATTCCAATCTGGGCACTGCGCGACTACGGCAACCGCATCGGCGTGTTTCGGCTGATGGAGGTGCTTGACCGATATGGCATTCGCGCCACCGTCGCGCTCAACAGCGATATCTGCGTGCATCATCCCGAGATCATCGAGGAGGGTGAGAAGCGCGGCTGGGAATGGATGGGCCATAACCGGAGCAATTCCGTCCGCCTCAATGAAGTGCAAGCGGAGAATGAGGCTGAGATCATCCGCGCTACGCTCGATACCGTCGCGCGGACGAGCGGAAAGCGTCCCGTAGGTTGGCTCGGCGCCGGACTGCAGGAGACCTGGAGTACGCTCGATCACCTCATTGCGGCGGGCTGCGAGTATGTTGCCGACTGGGGCCCCAACGATGACCAGCCCTACACCATGACGCTGAGCAACGGCAAAACGATCATATCGCTGCCCTACAGCTACAACGTCAACGATAAACAAGCGTTCGAAAGTGCCAATATGACTCCCGGCGATTTCCAGGACATGATCTGCCGGCAATTCGACACCCTCTATCGTGAAGGCGCCACATCCGGGCGCGTCATGCATATCGCCGTGCATCCGTATTTGACCGGCCTGCCGTATCGCATCGGGGCGCTCGACGCCGCGCTCAAACATATTTGCAAGCACAAGAAGGTGTGGAAAGCGACGGGCGTGGAGATCGCGCGGCACTACCGCGCACAATTAGGAGTGCAATGCTAGGTTCTAATCGAATGCACAGGGAGATTGACTCATGCGAATGTTGATTGTGCTCGGTCGAGCGGCGCTGGGCGTGACCATTGCCGCGTCTTTATGGCTTTCGCCCGCGCGTGCGGTGGACAGTGTTACCATCGGCACGGTCGGATCGCCCTCGGCGAACCTCTGGCCGCTCTTCATCGGCCTCGAAAAGGGCTTCTACTCCGCAGAGAATCTCAAGGCAGACGTGGTTTATATCCAGTCGAGCGCTGCCGTGATCCAGCAGCTTTCCGCCGGCTCGCTCGACATGACTATGTCCACCGGGATCGTTGATCCGCTGCGCGCCATCGACCAGGGCGCAGCGCTTGCTCTCACGCGCTTTGAAGTGCAGGTGCCGCCTTATGCGCTCCTGGCCAAGGCAAGCATCAAGAGCCTCGCAGACCTCAAAGGCAAGGTAATCTCGGTCGGCGGGCCGAAGGACATCACGCGTCTCTATGTGGATCGTATGCTGGCGCCACAGGGACTCAAAACCGGCGACTATGACTACGTCTATGCCGGTGCGACCACCGCGCGCGCCCAGGCGCTGCTCGGCGGGGCGGTCGATGCCGCTATTCTGTTGCCCCCGTCCAACTTTCAGATTCAAGACCAGGGCTACAACAATCTCGGCCTCGCCATGCGATACGCGCCGGAGCTGGCATTCTCGGGCACGGTTGTGAACAAGGCGTGGGCCGCAGCCAATGCGGACGTGCTCAAGCGCGTTCTCGCCGCTCAAAGCAAGAGCACCGGGTATTTCTACGATCCTGCCAATCGCGCCGAGGTGGTGAGCATTCTGGTCAAGGTCAGCGGCCAGAAGCCGCAGGACGTGGAGAAATCCTACGACTTCTTCAACAGCAACAATTTCTTCGATCGCACCGGCAAGATCTCCCGGAGCAAGATGAATGCGCTGATCGAGGCTCTGGTCGGCCTGGGAGACGTAAAGGCGCCCGGAAATATCGAGCGCTTCTTGCTGCCCGGGGTCGCGCAGTTGTCGGACTGAGAAGGGTGCTCGGCATGCAGCATGCGTGAAATCATTCCGGCGCCGCTCCCCGGCCTCGACCTGAGGCAGCATTATGGACACCATCAGTCGCCGGCCATCCGCGCGGGCGGGCTCATCTTCTGTTCCGGCATGCTGCCGATCGATCCGCGAACGGGCGAGCGCTGCCATGGCACGCTCACCAGCGAGGCGCACGTCATATTCGGAAATCTCAAGCTGCTGCTGGAATCGGCGGGCTCCTCGCTCGATCGGCTCGTGCAGGTGCATGCGCTCATTTACGACAGCATAGAGTATGACGTGCTCAACCGGGTCTACCGTCAATACGTCGCCAGTGGTCCGCCGGCGCGCACCGTGTGGACCGCGCAGATCGAGGCTGGATTCAAGGTCGAGCTCGATGTGATTGCGGCCGCGTGACGGACAGGTGATGACCGCAAAGCGTGAAATTATTTCGCCGCCCGCGGCGGTGCCGAGCACGCCACCTGCTGCTCCGGCTTCGATGGCGGTGCGCGGCGGCGCGTTCATTTTTGTGTCCGGGCTCACCGCGATTGACCCGCAAACCGGCGAGCGCAGGCCCGGCACCACGGCCAGCGAGACCCGTCAGATCCTGGCCAACCTGCGGCAATTGCTGGAGGCGGCAGGCTCCTCGCTCGATCGTGTGGTGAAGGTGAACGTGCTCCTCCACAGCATGCTGGAAGCGCCCAACATGAATGAGGTGTATGCGCGCTTCTTTCCCGAGCCGCCGCCGGCGCGCACCGTCAGCGGCGCGCGGCTGCCCGACGGCATCAAGGTGATCATCGAATGCACGGTGCTGGCGTGACGTCATGACCGAAAAGCTCGAACGGGTGGCGATCACGCCGAGGAACCCCCTGCTCAACGCCTCGCGCGCCGGCAATCTGCCGCACGTTCCCGGCATCCGGGTCGGCGACTACATATTCTTGTCGGGCATGGTTCCGGTCGATCCGCAGACCGGCGAGCGAAGTCATGGGCCGATTGCCGAACAGGTTCGCCTGACGCTCTCGAACATGGCGCAGATGCTTGAGTCTGCAGGCTCCTCGCTCGACCGCGCTGTGCGCGTGCACGTGGTGTTGGCCGACATCTCGGATATGGCGGAGATGGATCGGGTCTATCGCGAATTCTTCCCCGTTGATCCCCCGGCGCGTACTGCCTGGTCGATGCAGCTTCGCTTCGGCAACGGCTGCGAGATCGAGTGCGTGGCGCTGGCCGGCTGAACCGATTCCGGTCTGATTCACACTTTCATCATCGCCGGGCGCGGGATGACGCTTGTGAGTCACATTTTCACGCGGCTGCGCGCTCCCCGGCGATTTCGGCGACGCAGCCGGGGCCGCCTGAGATGTTGAAACGAAACCCGTGCAGCTTGACGATAGCGTTGACGAGGCTCAGCCCGAGTCCAACGCCGTCTGCGCAGCGGCGGCTCTTGTCGGCGCGATAAAACCGCCGGCCCACGAGATCGCGGTCATTCTCGGCGATGCCGGGTCCCGTGTCGCGGACGCGGACGACTGCTTCGTGGCCGCTCTGATGCAGGCTGACCTCGACGCGCCCGCCTTGTGGCGTAAATTTCACCGCGTTGTCGACAAGGTTCGCGATCGCCTCCAACAAGAGATCGCGGTCGCCATGCACGGCGGCATGCTCCTTCGCCGCGACTGCCAAGGCCACATGCTTGTCTTCCGCAATCGGCTCGTAGAGATCGCCCACCTCACGAACCACATCGGCGAGATCGACACGGCCGAACCCGGCAAGGCGACGGCTGTGCTCGATCTCGGCAATGCGCAACAGTGCCGTGATGATCGCCAGGCACTGGTCGACTCCCACGATCGCCTGATCGGCCGCCGCCCGCAGCTCATCAAGCGATCGCGCATTCTGGCGCGCGCGCTCAAGCCCGACCCGCACACGCGTGAGCGGGGTGCGAAGATCGTGCGCAATGTCGTCGCCAACACCTGAAACGCTGCGAATAAGCGTCTCGATCTCATCCAGCATTCCGTTGACGAGACCCGCGAGCTTGTCAAAGGCGTCGTTCGTTCCTCGCGTCGGCAGCCGTTCGCGCAATTCGCCGGCGACAACGCGCTGGATCTTCTGGTTGACTTCCTCTACCCGCCGCTGCGCGCGAATGCTCAGGAAGGCCCCGGCGCCCAGACCGAGACAAAGCGCAGGAACGAGCCCCAGAGCCAGCGCGCGCTCTACGCTATGCACAAACCAGGCGATCTCATAATCGAAGCGGCCAATCACCAGCATCGACTGGTCGGGGAGCCGGCGCGCCACGGCGCGGGCCGTTTGCCGCTCGGACCCCGCTGGACCGACCCGGACCAGCGAAACGAGTTGTGGGCCGGCGTCCGGCGCGAGCTCGGGTGGCACAGTCTCGATATTCCCGGCAATCCGATGGCCGCCGGCATCAAACAACCCGCCGACCTTTACGCTGTGCGGATCAACATGCAGATACTCATCGAGCCTCTCGACGCGCGCCTCCAGGGCGTTCTTGGCAACGATGTTATCTGCGATTCCCGCATTGAGCCCGTCGACGTCAACGGTCATGTACGCATAGACCTGCGCGAGGACGAACCCGAACATCAGAAGAATGCAAAGCGAGAACGCACCGGACACGACAAGCGTCCAGCGAAACGTTGTCGTTCGCACAAATTCAGGCAGGCGCACGGAGAATAAACCCTTCGCCGCGGACATTGTGGATCATGGGCGGCTCGTCGGGCATGTCCACCTTGCGGCGCAAGCGGCCCATATGCACGTCGACCAGATTGCTTTGGGGCACAAACTTGTAGTTCCAGACCTCCTCGAACAGCATCGCCCGGGTCAGCAGCTGATCCTTGCGGCGCATCATGTATTCGAGCAGGCGAAATTCGCGTGGGAGGAGATCGACCACGCGCTCACCGCGCTTGGCGGTACGCGACAGGAGATCGAGCTCCAGCGGCCCGACGCGCAAGACAGTGTCCCGGCTTTCGGCGGGCCGCCGCAACAGCGCCTCGATACGGGCGACCAGTTCCACAATGGCGAACGGCTTGGTCAGGTAATCGTCCCCGCCGGCGCGCAACCCGCGCACCCGGTCGTTCACGGCCCCCAACGCGCTCAGGACGAGGACGGGAGTGCGGATCTGCGCCTGCCTCACCGCCTCGATAATGGTGAGGCCGTCCATCCCTGGAAGAAGCCGGTCGACAATCATGGCATCGACGCCACCGGCGCGCGCCTTGTCGAGACCCTCGATTCCTGTTGCCGCCCAGTCGACCTCGTAGCCGCGCTCGGTGAGCTCGGCCATGATCTCGTTCGCGGTTTCGCGGTCATCCTCGATCAGGAGCACTTTGGGCATGGCAGCCTTCCCGCCAGGCTCGGCCAAAACGGCCGGACCGTCGACCGGCATCGACCGGTAAGCAGTCAAATGCTCCATCGCGAGTAGAGCCACCGCAATCTTCCTTACCCATAATACGAACCGTTTCGGCTCGCACCGGCAAGCATAAAAGTAGGCTCTACCCGAGTAGGCCGCCACTAAATTTGATTTTAAGGTCCAATATCAAGCGCAGCCAATCAGCTGCGTCCGGTCGCGCTTAAATCCGAATTTAAATTCCTGAACCCCAATTTAATGGCGAATCTCCTGTCGCCGAAACATTTCCGGTGCATCGGCATCCGCCGGCAGCTGCATGTTCCAATAGCTGTCAGGCGAACAGCAGCCGCAAAACAGGAGATCGTTATGAACAAAGCCATCGGCATCATCGCTGTCGCACTCTCGCTTCTTGGCAGTGCCAATTTCACCATGGCGCTGGCGGACTGGGACAGGGGCGTGACCACCGGCAGCCCAGCCAACGACGCCGCGAAAGCGCATCAAGGCGAATATTTCGGCAATCAGTAAGCTTCCTCCTCGCGCCGCGGCAGAGAGCGTCGCGGCGCGAGGCACAAGAGCGCAGAGACGTGCCATGCAGAGCCCACAAGAACCGGAGCTGTCCAATATGGAAGCGGTGCTCTTGCTTGGCGTGATCGTCGGGGTTCTGTGGCTTTCGTTTGGTGGGCTGGGCTAGTCGTAAAGGATCAGACCCATGTTCTTCGCCATATTCTGGAGCGCATTCATCCCGATCGGAGCACTCATCGTGTCGCTGATCAGCGATTGGTTGATACAATCGTTTCGCCAGCTGCGGCCGTACGCCTGGCCGGCCCGGCTTGAACCTCGTCCAAAGGAGCGCTGCGACATGAACCGCCGCCACAAAGCGAATTTGGCCGCGCTCGGATTGAGCCTCATGCTTGCCGTCCTGACGACACCTCACTCTTTGCAGAGTTCACGCGCATCCGAGGCGGCCAGCGCCAGCGCGCAACTCGCGCAGTACTGCATGCCTTCGGAAGAGGACGGCGCGCCGGCGCAAAGGATCTTCTGCTAGGCGCATTGAAAGCCGCGGACAAATCGTTCACAAAATTGAGCACCTGTGCCCCGCCTTCGGCGCGTGAAGGCGTCGGCCGATTCTATTCTGCACGAAGCAAACTGAGCCGGTCAGCCCCGCATTCATGGCTCCGGCACCGCCGAGCTTTCGAGGAGAGGAATGGTCACGCAGATGCGATCGGCGCGGCTGCACGAGCCGGGAAAGCCGCTGCGCATAGACCGCGTGGAACGTCCGCAACCGCGCCCGAGCGATGTGCTGGTCGAGGTGCGGGCCTGCGGCGTCATTCCCAACATGAACGCCATTTTCAGCGGCACCCTTTGGAATCATCTCCCGCCATTGCCCGCGAGCGTGGGTCTCGATGCCGCCGGCATCGTCGCCGAGGTGGGCGAGAATGTTGCCGGCGTGGCAACGGGCGAGCGCGTCTACGTTAACCCATGGCTCTCATGCGGGGAATGCGCCTATTGCCGTCGCGGCGATCCGATGCTGTGCACGTGCGCGGCCTTTCAGGGCTATTTCGGATTCTTCCCGCAGTCACACCGCGCGCTCGCCACCTACCCGTTCGGTGGCTTCTCCGAATACATCACCGCCTCGCCGGATCGTCTCGTCATTCTGCCCGATGGGGTGACCTTCGATCAGGGCGCACGCTTCGGTTATATGGGCACGTCCTTTGCCGCGCTGCGTGCCGGCAAGGTCGGTGGCGGAAGCTCAATCGCCATCAACGGCATTACGGGAACGCTCGGTGCCGGTGCGACGCTGCTTGCACTCGCGATGGGCGCAACATGCGTCCTCGGTCTTGGCCGCAATCGCGAAGTCATGGCGCGGCTCAAAACGCTTGCGCCCGAACGCATCCATACGCTCGCGCTTGGGGAGGGGCCTATCGCAGATTGGATGCGCGCGCATACCGATGGGCTGGGCGTGGATGTGCTCATCGACTGTTCCGGGCGCGCCGCCGCGGCTGCGACAACCGCGCAAGCCTTGCATGGCCTCAAGCGCGGCGGTATCGCGATCAACATCGGCGCGCTGACGGAGACGCTCGCCATCGAGCCGATCCGCTTCATGACCGCCAGGCTGGCGTTCCGCGGCTCGAACTGGTTCACCACCGGCGAGGGCCAGCTCATGGCCGACATGGCGGGCGCCGGCGTGCTCGATCTTTCGCCTTTGACCGTGCAGGCTTATCCGCTCGAGCGCATCAACGACGCGCTCGAGGCGGTCAAGGCCAGGCCCGGTGGGCTGGTCAATATTGTCGTGCATCCGCACCAGTGAGTGACCAGATCACAATCTGCCTCGTTCCCTGACTGTGGCCGGCAAGCCACGCAAGCCGGGATTAGGCTGCGGCCGCCTTGACGCATGCTGCATGGACCACAGACATTGCGCGGCTCAGGGCGTTGGGGTGGCCCCGCAGGGCGGCGCGCGCCCTAAAGGCCATCTTGTCCTTGCTCTGGGGCGTAGGGGGACTTCGTGGTGGCGTCGATCAAGCGCGGGTCGGGACGGTCGCATGTGCGTTTGCGCATTGCGGCGCTGCTTGCGAGCGTGTCGCTGACCGCCCTTTCGGCCCACGCTCAAAATGCAACTTGGAGCGCGACGCCTTCGAGCAACGATTGGAACACAGGCGCCAACTGGAATTCAGGGATGGTGCCGACCAACACTGCACGCTTCGGCCCGTCCACCACCAGATCAATCGCAATCAATACCGATACCTCGATCAACACGATGCGGTTCAATGCTGCGGCTCCTGCCTACACGTTCGCGGTTGGCGGCGGGACGTTCACCATCAAGAACGGCATCGTCAACAATTCTTCCTTTCTGCCCAACTTCACCGTCGATATTCCCGGCCGTCTCACCTTGCGCTCCTCCGCGACCATCGGCTCGCTCGCCGACGGCACTTCGGGCGGCGGTCGTGTCCGGATCGGGGGCGCCAGCACCACGCTGTTTATTGCAGGCAGTACCGCCACGACGTTTTCCGGCAGGTTTGGGGGGGCCGGCTCACTTGAGTTAGAAGACGCAGCTGCGTTGACGCTGACCGGCGCCAGTCACGGCGGCAATATCGGAAGAATTGGCGGCGATCTCACGCTGTGCAACTGCGTCACCGGCGGGCTCACGATCGACGGCGGATCGCTCAGGGTCAACGGGTTTACGTCCATCTTCGGCGGCACGCTCGCGGTAACCAACGGGGGCGTGCTCAACAGTCGGAGCGGCGCGGGGATCGATACCGCCATGGCAACGGTGACCGGGCCAGGCTCGACCTGGAATATCCGCGGGTTCTTCGGTCTCGCGGTTGGCGGTTTCGGTCCGGGCGCGCTCACGATTTCCAACGGTGGCGTCGTGAACGTCGTGAACGGAATCACCACCATTGGCGACCTGTCCGTCGGCAGCTCAAAGGTGACCGTCACCGGGCCGGGCTCGGTCCTCAATGCGTTCAATGGGCTGCAGATAGGTGGCGGCTGTGGTTGCAATCCGGTCGGCACGCTTACGATTGCCGACGGTGGCCTGGTCAATTCGCCCACTGGGACGGCCATTGGCGCGGGCAGCACGCTCAACCTCGGCATTGGCGGGCTCGCGGGAGCGATCGTAACCCCCTTCATCATCAACAATGGCCTGATCGCGGCGAATTTCACCGATACGCTCTCGCTCGCCACGCCGATCTCCGGCGCGGGCGCGCTGAACAAGTCCGGTGCGGGAACGCTGATCCTTACCGCCGAGAATACTTATACCGGGCCGACCAACGTGAATGGCGGCACGCTGGAGGTCGATGGATCCATCGCCAATTCGAGCATTGTGAATGTGAACTCAGGCGGCACGCTGAGCGGCACTGGCATCGTCGATCCCGCGACGACCACAATCGGAGCCGGCGGCACGCTCGCCCCCGGCAACGCGGCGAACCCCACCGGCACGCTCACGATCACCGGCAATCTCGCGTTCCAGTCCGGGGCGCTCTATCTGATCCAGGTGACGCCCGGCAGCGCCTCCAGCACCAGCGTTGCGGGGACCGCCACCCTCACCGGCACGGTGCAGGCGGTATTCGCGCCGGGCATCTACATCCCGGCAACCTACACGATTCTCCACTCGGCCGGCCTCAACGGCACGACGTTCAGCAGCTTGAGCGCGAACGTACCGGCG
>CATPCO010000284.1 GCA_955652925.1 uncultured Xanthobacteraceae bacterium
CGGTAAGATGAAGTTCGCCCGGAGCGTCGACATTCGCGGCAACACCGACGAATCCTGGCGACGGGGGCTCGATTATTTGCTGCGCAATTATTTGTTGCGCGAACCCTGACCGCTCACCGGCCTGGTAGCCAACTCTGGCACGAACTGCGGCTCGGCTACAGGACGAGGTAGGTAGTCAGATGTCATCGTGTCCGAGTGCTGCTTCGCGCTTGCCTACTTGTAGCCGGTCGCTGGCGGTGCGCGGCTGCCGCTGCTTCAAGACGAGCCACTCAGCAGCCAGCTTCAGCCATGTCGCTTGGTCGGCGGCTCCGGGGGCCAGCGCCGCCATTCGGTAACACTCGCCTGCCTTCGTTCGGTAGTCCGCTTTGGCCATGCGCACGTCCTCTCCGTGGCAATGACGAAGCGCGCGAGGGGTTCCGCCGCCTGGGGTCAGCCTCTGCATTCAGAGGTCCTCAGGGGCAATGCCTCGCCCCTACGCAGGTGTGGCGAAGCGTCTGACATGATGAACAAGCGTTCAACACTGCGGCGATTGCGTGCAGGAACCATCAGTGCAGGAACCATCAGGAGAGAGCCGGCTTATCTTCGAGGGCTGAGAGCAAGCCAACGGTGCTGCGATGAAACTCTCTGCTCGTCCGAAAGCATCCCTGCTCGCGATCACTGCCATTCTCATGGCGCTGGGGTTTGTGCCTGCACTCTCCACGCCATCGCGCGCGCAAGACGCTGCGCAGGAGCCGCCGGGGCGGGTCGGGCGCCTGGTGCTCATTGACGGCACGGTCTCCTATCACACCGCGGACCAGAACTACTGGCAGCGGGCGCGGCGCAACTACCCCGTCACCACCGGCCAGTCCTTCTGGACCGAGCCCAATTCGCACGCAGCAATAGATATCGCCACCAACCGCATCTATCTCGACGGATCGACCGAGCTCGACATCTCCGCGCTCGACGATGCGACGGCGCAATTCTCCTTGCCCGAAGGCGCGGTGCTCCTCGTGCTGGACGCGCTCGCGCAGGGCTCACCGTTCCAGGTGCAGATGGCACGCGCGGCGGTGACGGTCAGCACTGCCGGACGTTACGAGCTGATTGCCGGAGACACCGAGCATGCCTCACAGGTCACTGTCTTCAACGGCAGCGCGCACGTCAGCGGCAATGGATTCGAGCTCGATGTACACGCCGGCGAGACGGCCGTGATCTCCGGTGCAGAAAGCATCCATGCAGAAGTACGCGCGGCAGGTACCGTGGACGCGTTCGTCGCCTGGGTGGAGGCGCAGGAGCGGCCGCATCGGCGCCACGCTCCTGCGGTGGCATCGGCGATGACCGGCGCGGCCGAGCTTGCCGCCTATGGAGCCTGGGCGCGGGCGGCAGGTTACGGCGACATCTGGTATCCCGACGTGCCGGCGGGCTGGGCGCCATACCGCGAGGGCTACTGGGCCTGGGTCGAGCCCTGGGGCTGGAGCTGGATCGACGAGGAAGCCTGGGGTTTTGCCCCGTTCCATTACGGCCGCTGGCGCATGATCGACGATCGCTGGGCCTGGATACCGGGCAACGAAGCCGATGAGCCCGTCGACGCCATCTATGCCCCGGCGCTCGTCACTTTCTTCACGGCAGCAGACACCTGCGCCTGGGTACCGCTCGGCCCGGACGAGGCCTATGTGCCACCCTACCCCGTCCCGCTGAGGTATTTTCACAGGATCAACGCGCCCTTTGTGCGCGATATCCGGACCAGGGACAGGATTGCAACGGAGAAGACGACAATCAGCGCATATGCAAACCAGCATGCGCTGACGGCCGTGCGGCGATCGGTCATGAGCGGCTCGCAGCCCGTGGCAGCGCATGCGCGACCGGTATCCGCCGCGCGTCTTGCCGGTGCGCGCCCGGCGATTGGCACCGTCCCGGTGCGGCCCAGCGCGACGACGGTGGGCGTGTCGCCCGTGGTTGCGCATCGGCTTGGCATCGCGACCGGTGCCCTGGCTGCGGCGCACGCGCCGGGACCGCCCATTCGCGCAGTGGCTCCGGCGGCGAACGCACGGCTCGCCGCACCGCCCGCCCTCGCACCCGCCGCGGCGCAACACGCGACGCAATCCGGGGCGCAACACGCGACGCCATCCGCTCCGCAGCCCGCGCGGCAAGCTCCCGCGCTGGCGCAGCCCGGCACGGCGCATCACCTGCCGGGCTCTCCGGTCGGACAAGGCGGAGCGGCGGGGGAAAATCGCGGTGGACAAGCCGCGCCTCCTTCGATCAACGCAGCGCGGCCAGCTCCGGCTCCGCTTGCGCGCACGCCGGGGGCTCCAACTGCCCATCCCGCGCCCTCTCCCGAGACTGCCGGGCGCGCAGCTCCGAGCACGGCACCCTCCCGTCCGGTTCCGCCGCCGGTGGTTCATGCGCCGCAGGCGCCAGCCCCGCATGCTGCGACACCGCCCGCAACTCTCGGCCGGGCAGCGCCTCCACCGCCCCGGGCGGCGACGCCGCATGTTACAACCCCGCCTCCCGTTGCTCACACGCCATCGCCGCCGGCGGTTCATGCGCCACCGCCCTCAACCGTCGGGCGAGCGCCTCCTCCCCACGCGGCGATTGCACCTCCGCCGCGTCCCGTCGCGCCGCCGGCGGTGCATACGCCCGCGCCCGTGGCCCACGCGCCGCCGCCGGTGGTGCATGCGCCACCGCCCGTCGCCCATGCCGCGCCCCCTGCCACCGTCGGCCGGGCACCGCCGCCTCCGGCCGTGCATGCGCCGGCACCCGCGGCACCGGGGCGACCACACCCGGGTCACTGTGACGCGATTGACCGCGCCATTACTGATGAGCGGAGCATCAAAGACAAGGGGAAGCCTGTGTCTTTGGTGGACCTAGAGTAATGGGACAAATGGGAGCGATTCCACCCGACCGATTACCTGCCGGACGGTCTCAGGAACTGAAACCAAGTAGGCGCTTTTTAGTTATTCCCGTGCGCGGACTGTGAGCAAGCAGACCGCTCTCTCGGCGCCACAGCGGAAAAGGCAGTGCCGTTCCTGGCTGCTCTAGCAGTCCGCGCCTTCGTACATGAC
>CATPCO010000285.1 GCA_955652925.1 uncultured Xanthobacteraceae bacterium
ATGCGCCGGCGCATGGTCGCCACATCCGACATGAACGGTTTGAGGAACTCCATCGGGTCCTCGGTTCCGACCGGACCGTTGCCCTCGCCGAACATGTCGGCGACGAAGACCGCATAGCCTTGCTCGGCGAGCATCTGACCGGTCTCGATCGCCGGCTTGATGACACCGCGCCAATTGGGCGCCATGAGCAAGAGCGGCCGATTAGCCTTGACCGCTTCATCCCAGATGAGCGCACCGCGACAGCTGATGCCCGCTACCGAATAGAAAACGCTCTCGACCGCCATCGGCCTTCTCCCCCGCGTGTATCCTTGATAGTACCGCGGATGGCGCCGCGTCCGCCTCCGCCCAAGGCTTGCGCGGATTTACCACATTGCCCCTCGAAGCTTTAGCGGCGACCGGCGCCATCCGGGATCGCTCGCGCGCAAGGGCTCAGTTACGCGAACAGAAGCTGTCGGAATAAAGGCGGCTCATCGCGCGAGCGCAGGAGCGCGCAGGAAAGCGAAATCGCAGCCCTCATCGGCGCCGAGGATTTGCTCCGCGTAGAGCTTGTCATAGCCGCGCTGCGCCCGCACGGGTGCGCCTGCGCTCGTGCGCCGCTGCAATTCGGCTTCATCCAGGAGCACATCGATGCGGCGCTCCTTCACGGAGAGGCGAATGCGGTCGCCGTTGCGCAGGAGGCCGAGCGGCCCGCCCGAAGCGGAGTCCGGCGTGACGTGCAGGACGATGGTTCCGAAAGCGGTCCCGCTCATGCGCGCGTCGGAGACGCGGATCATATCTTTCACGCCCTGCTGCGCGAGCTTCCGGGGGATGGGAAGGTAACCGGCTTCGGGCATGCACGCGTCCGCATGCGGCCCCGCGTTCTGGAGGACGAGCACGTCTTGCGGCGTAACATCGAGGGCGGGGTCGTCCATGCGCGCTGCGAGATCGGCGAGCGAGGAAAACACCACCGCGCGCCCCTCATGCTCGAACAGTCTTGGATCCGCAGCCGATCGTTTGAGAATGGCGCCCCGCGGTGCGAGATTTCCGAACAGGGCGACCAATCCGCCGTGCGGCTCCATCGGCCGCTCGCGCGCGGCAATGATGGCAAGGTCGCGATGCGATGCCTCCTCGCCCGCAAGGCGCTCGCCGAGCGTTTCTCCGGTCACCGTCATGGCGTCGAGGTGCAGGAGCGGTTTGAGCTCGCGTAGCAGCGCGCCCATGCCGCCCGACGCAAAGAAATCCTCCATATAGCCGTCACCGACCGGCTTGAGATTGACCAGCACCGGCGTGGAATCCGACAATCGATTGATGTCATCCAGCGAGACCTTGATGCCCGCGCGGCCGGCAATCGCGGTGAGGTGGATGACGGCGTTGGTCGAGCCGCCGAGCGCAAGCAGGACCCGCAGCGCATTTTCGATCGACTGCGCCGTGATGATGCGATCAGGAGTAAGCTGCGAGCCGATAAGCTTCACCGCGGCCGCGCCGGTTGCCTCCGCCGCGCGCAGCCTGTCCGCGTGCACCGCGGGGATGGCGGCGCTGCCGGGAAGCAACATGCCGAGTGCCTCGGCGAGACATGCCATGGTGGAAGCCGTGCCCATGACCGCGCAGGTGCCGGCCGTCACGGCAAGCTGGCCCTCCACCTGCGAAATCTCCTCTTCGCTGACCTTGCCTGCGCGGTAGCTCGCCCAGAAGCGGCGGCAGTCGGTACAGGCGCCGAGCCGTTCACCGCGATGCCGGCCCGTCATCATGGGGCCCGCGACCAGCATGATAGCCGGCCGGCCGGCGGAGATAGCGCCCATGAGCTGCGCCGGGACGGTCTTGTCGCACCCGCCCATCAGCACCACGCAATCCATGGGTTGCGCCCGGATCATCTCCTCGGTGTCCATCGACATCAGATTGCGGTACTTGAGGCTGGTCGGGCTCAGGAACACTTCGCCGAGCGAAATGGTCGGAAACTCAAGGGGCAATGCGCCTGCCGCCAGGACGCCGCGTTTCACCGCCGCCAGGAGCTCGGGGAAATGACGGTGGCAATTGTTGAAGCCGGAAGGCGTAAAGGCGATGCCGACCACGGGCTTGTCCAACATGGCGCGGGAATACCCCATGGACTGCGCGAACGATCGCCGCAGATAGCGGGAAAAGGCGTGGTCCCCATAGTTGGTGAGCCCATCGTTGAGACCACGGGCGCGGCTTTCCGGCATGGCGGGAGGTCCTCGACGTGAATGGTTACGCGAACGTGAAGCGGCAGGCGCAATCAGGCACAATTGGCGCAAGACAAGTAAAGCCTTCGCGCGGCGTAATGCATAGGGGTGAGTGGTGAGTAGTGAAGGGGAGGAGCGAATGGTGAGTAGACGGACCCCACAGTACCCGGGTACTACTCACTGCTCACTACACTTGATCGAGATCAATCAGGCCGCACGCCCGCGCGTTTATGACCGCTCGACAAACCGACCGAAAGCCTTCTAAAACGGGCATTCCGCTGGACAGCGCAGTCATGGATTACGACGGTTATTTCGAGAACGCGCTTGGCAGGTTGAAGGACGAGCGGCGCTATCGCGTTTTTGCCGATCTCGAGCGGCTGGCCGGCCGGTTCCCGCGCGCAATCTGGCACTCG
>CATPCO010000286.1 GCA_955652925.1 uncultured Xanthobacteraceae bacterium
GAGGTAAAGGCGGCAACAACTCGCTCAATCGCATCATCCATCGTGCCGGTTGGGACGATCTCATCGCAGATGAGCCGTCCCTCCGGGCTGTCGCATTCAAGCCGCCGCTCATAAAGGATCGCCTGGCGCGCGATGCGATCCCCGGTAAAGCGCGGCATGCGCATGTTCGCCGCCCCCGGAATGATGCCCTCCTTGCGCGCGGGCAAGGTCATGAAGGCATCGCGCTCGGCGAGTACATAGTCCATGACGAGCAGAAGCTGGCAATGACCGCCGATGGCGAAGCTCTCGAGCGCAGCAACCCAAGGCTTCTCGATGGTGCCGCCGCCGAACTCATCCGGTGGCGGATCATCGGGCAGCGCCAGTCCCCGATAGAGCTTATTCACATAGCCGAGGTCGCGCTGGAGAAACCACATGAACGGAATGCGGCCGTGGTAAAGATGCGTGAGATTGATGCCGGCGCCGAAAATGTGCCGCCCCTTGTATTTGGGATGCTCAACGGTCGCCCCGCGCATGACCGCAATCTCGGAATGCGTATCGAGCAGCGCGAGATCGACACAGATCTCGCAGCCGTCAAGCGTGGTCTGATCTTCGGCATTGAGGAAGCGCGGGTTGTTCTGGGTTACTATCACCGCCTTGCCGTGCCGGCGCACCGAGGCGCCGTTGAGCTCGACGGCCCCGTCGCGTTCGAGTTGAGGCAGCAGTGCTTGCGCAGCTTCCCGCGGCAACAGCATGGCATGGCAGAGATGCCGTCCCGACGGGGGACGTGAAAGCACCGCGCAGACAAAAAGTCCCTGGTCGATCTCGAGACCGCTCTTGTTTTTCTGCGGCAGCCCATCTTCGGCGGCGATCTCCTGGACCGTGGGAACCAGACCGGGCACGACCGTGGCCGCGCGGACGGCGAGGTCCTCTACCCGGATAAATCGCGAGCGCCTGGCGGTAAGGACGTCGTAGACTTCGCCCACATGCGAACGAAGGAAGCGCACACGTTGGGCGCGCGCTTCGTCCTGCAACACTCGGGCGGCCATTTCCTCGCGCTCGGTACGCGGTTTTTGCGGAAGTCTGCCGAGCAGGCGCTTGGACCTGAGCCAGTAGTCGGAGAATGTTTTGCAGTCCTGCGAGAATTCGCTGGGTGCCGGCGGCCTTTGCTCAAGCCACAGGCCCACTTCATCCTGCGGGAGCCCCGCATTGATGAGGCACTCGGCCGCTGCCGCATCGCTGAGCACCGCAGTCATGGGGTCCCGGTCACATCTCGCCTAGCGCACACGTTTCCCGCTATACACCGCTACGGGAGAAAACAACATGAAGCCGAGCCTTCATCCAGGCGTCGAACGCACGAACCGCATCGTCATCGACGATAAGCGCACCATCAGCTTCATGGGCGAGGAGGCGCGCACCTATGCGACCCCGTCCATGATCTCCGACATCGAGTACACCTGCCGCAACCTCATCCTTGAACATGCGGACGCCGGCGAGGATTCGGTCGGCATGGAAGTTACGGTCAGGCATCTCGCGCCGACGCTCAAGGGAATGACCGCGGAGGTCACCGTGCGCATCACCGCAGTCGAGGGTCGCAAGGTCTCGTTTGAGGTTTCCGTGCGCGACGAGCTCGATCAGGTTGGCGCCGGCAGCCACACGCGCTTCATTGTCGAAAAGGCGAAGACCCTCGAACGCCTTAAAGCCAAAGCCGAGCGTCTGGCCGCGCACAAACAGTAAGGAGATGCACTCACGGCAGATGTGCTCACGCGCTTTTCGCCGCTGCGGGTGACGTCTCGCCCAATTGCGCGAGCGTTGCACAGCCCACGAGGCCCGGCTGCTCGTAGGTGACGAGGTGCGTGGGGATCGACTTGAGCAGCGCCTCGTAAGGCGGGTGCGCTTCGAACGCGGCGCGGAATTGGGGATCATCGAGCAGCGTGCCGAGGCCGTGTGCCACTCCGCCGGTAACATAGACGCCGCCAAGCGCCTTGAACGTGAGTGCGAGGTCCCCGGCGAAGCGCCCGAGCAGGCGCACGAACAAGCGCGTGATGGTCTGTGCCATCGGGTGACCGGCATGCGCCTCGGCAACGATGGGCTCGGGCGCCCGATACGCGGGTTTTGGGTCGAGCGCCCCTGCAAGCCGCACGAGGCCGGGGCCCGACAACACGGTTTCCGCGCTCACCCAACCGCATTGCTCGCGCAGACGCGCGAACACCGCTTCTTCGCCGGCCTCGTTCGGCCCGAACGAAGCATGCCCGCCTTCGCTCGCAACCACGTGCCAGCGGCCCTCGGCAGGAACGAGCGCAGCCACGCCAAGCCCAGTACCGGGGCCAAGCGCAACCTTCACGCCTTCGCGGCGCAGCGTGCAGTCTCCGAGCGGGCGCGTGTGCGCGGGGCCGAGCCGTGGCAGCGCCCAAGCAACGGCCTCGAAGTCATTCACAATGTGCAAGTGCGAAAACCCAAAGCGCTTGGCGAACTCAGTCCGGTGAAATCGCCAGGCGCGATTGGTCAGGGCGATCTCCTCGCCTTCGATCAGTCCGGCAACGGCCAACGTCGCCGCTTGCGGGCGCGCACCAGTCTTGTCGAGATACCGAACGACGGCCGCTTCGAGGTCGGGCACCGTGTCGTTCTCAATAATGAGGATGTGCTCGGGCCAGCCCGCGGAGTTGGCGAGCGCAAAGCGGCTTTTGCTGCCACCGATATCGGCGACGAGGGCACTCATCACGGGTTACTCGAACACAACAACAATCTTTTTGGGCGGCGGTTGCACCACAAGCAAGAAGAATCGCGCAGTTGATGCGCCGGGCGCGGGTTAACAATCAGCCCCAAATGTCCTGCGCCACTTCCACGATGGTGCGCAGCTTGGCCCACTGCGCCTCCTCTGCAAGCACGTTGCCCTCCTCGGTCGAGGCAAAGCCGCATTGCGGCGAGAGGCAGAGCTGATCGAGATCGACGTATCGGGCGGCCTCCTCGACACGGCGCTTGAGCGCATCCTTGGACTCAAGCTGTCCGGTCTTGGTGGTAACGAGGCCGAGCACGACCGTCTGGTCCTTGTGCATCCGGCGCAACGGTTCGAACGAGCCGGCGCGCTCGGTGTCATATTCCATGAAATAGCCGTGCACCTTGATGCGATCGAACAGGACGTCGGCCACCGGGTCGTAGCCGCCCGTCCCCATATGGGTCGAACGGTAATTGCCGCGGCAGAGATGCATGGTGATGGTCATGTCGGACGGAATATCGGACATCGCGGTGTTGATGAGGTCGCCATAGTGCTCGGCCAGCTTTTGCGGATCGTCCCCGCGGCCGGCCTGGGTCTTGCGATAGTTCGGATCGCACAGCATGGCGATGAAGACTTCATCGAGCTGGAGGTAGCGGCAGCCCGCGTCCGCGAACGCACGCACCGCCTTTCGATAGGCGGCACCCAAATCGGCAAAGAACTCTTCGAGATCGGGATAGATGGCCTCGCTGATCGGCCCGCGTCCGGAGCGGCCATAGAGCGCCGAAGGTGCCGGGATGGTGATTTTCGGCGTGCGCCCCGTGTGCGCCGCGACAAACTTGAAATGCGCGATCATGGGATGGCCGGAGAAACCGAGCTTGCCGACCACGCGCGCACCCTCGGCGCGTGTCTGCACGCCGGCAAAGGCGATGCCCTGATCCATGATGTAGCGTTCCACGCCGTCGAGCCCCCAAAGAAAATCGAGGTGCCACCACGAGCGGCGGAACTCACCGTCCGTCACTGCGGACAGCCCAACCTCCTCCTGCATCCTGATGACATTGTCGATCTCGCGATCCTCTATCGCGGTGAGCTCGGCGGCGCTGATCTCGCCCTTTGCCCGTTTTTCCCGCGCGGCCTTCAAGGCAGGAGGGCGCAACAGGCTGCCCACATGGTCGGCACGGAAGGGCGGTTTTTTTCGTTGCATTGACCTGGCTCCAATTGGACGACAGAGGAGTCGTCGGGAGGATCAGCGACATCCGCCATCACTGAGAGGGCGGCGGGTTACGCGTCCGAAGGCGGCCGCTAACCCGCCCTACTAACCCCAGACCTCTTCAGCAAGCTCGACGATCATCTCAAGCTTCGCCCATTGCTCGTCCTCGGTAAGGATATTTCCCTCTTCGCTCGAGGCAAAGCCGCATTGCGGGGAAAGACACAGCTGGTCGAGGGAGATGAAGTTGGTGGCCTCGTCGATGCGACGTTTGATCTCATCCTTCGATTCAAGCGCTCCGCGCTTTGAAGTGACGAGGCCGAGCACCACGACCTTGCTCCTGGGCACCAAGCGCAGCGGCTCGAAGCCACCGGCGCGCGCTGTATCGTATTCCATGAAATAGGCGTTGATGTTGACTTCATTGAACAAAATTTCGGCGACCGGCTCATAGCCGCCCGAGGCAACGAAACTCGACCTGAAATTGCCGCGGCACAGATGCATGGTGACGGCCATGTCGTCCGGCAGGTCGGAAATCGCGGTATTGATCATGCCCGCATAGACATGCGGCAACGCCTGCGGATCCTCCCCGCGATTGGCGACGACCTCGCGCAGCTTGGGATCGCAAAGATAGGTGAAATTCACTTCATCCAGCTGGAGATAGCGGCAGCCTGCCTCCGCAAAGGCACGGGTCGCCTTGCGATAGCTATTGCCGAGATCGCGATAGAAATCATCCATGACAGGATAGATTGATTCCGGCACCGCATCGCGGCCATAGCGGAAATGGAGCGATGATGGCGAAGGTATCGTCATTTTCGCCATGCGTTTGGTATGCGACTGCACGAATTTGAAATGCTCGATCATGGGATGGCCGGTAAAAGCGCCGAGCTTTCCGGCGACGCGCAGCATCATGGGCCTGGGCTGTACCCCCTCGAACTTGATCTTGCGCTCTCCCAAATAAGCTTCAACCCCGTCGAGCTTGCCGAGAAAATCGTAGTTCCAGAACGCGCGCCGGAACTCTCCGTCGGTAACCGCCTGTAGCCCGATCTCCTCTTGTTTCCGGATCGCCTTCTCGATCTCGCGGTCCTCGATCTGCTCGAGGTCGTGCGCGCTGACCTCGCCCTGTTCGCGCTTGGCCCGCGCTTGCTTGAGCGCGGTCGGCCGCAACAGGCTTCCCACGTGATCCGCGCGAAACGGCGGCTTCTTGCGCTGCATAGCTATGCCAGCTCCGCTCGCACCAAAGCGGTGCCTTCGACCATGGCGCGCATCTTTGCAAGGGCGACGTCGCGCCGAAGGTATTTCATGCCGCAGTCGGGCGCTACCACGATGCGCTCCGGCGCAACGAAGGCAAGCGCCGCCCGGATGCGATCGGCGACAGTCCGCGGCGTTTCGATATCGGGGTCGGCGAGATCGATCACACCCAGGATGATCGTCTTCGACGGCATTTGCCGTAAAATCGATAGATCGAGCCTGGGCTGCGCGGCTTCGATCGAGACCTGATGGACCGCGGAACGCTCAAACTCGGACAGAAACGAATAGCCCGACGGTTTGTCTTTCACCACGGCGGCATAGCCGAAGCAGATGTGCACGGCGGTGGTGCCTTTCACGCCATCAAGCGCGCAGTCAAGCGCCTTGAGGCCATAGGCGCGCGCCTGTTGCGGCCGCGACTGCATCCACGGCTCATCGATCTGCACGATGTCGGCGCCGGCCGTGAATAAATCCTTGATCTCGGCATTGACGGCGGCGGCGTAACCCAACGAGAGCTTCTCGCCATCATGATAAAAGTCGTCCTGGCATTGCGCCGACATGGTGAAGGGACCGGGCACTGTCATTTTGATCATGCGATCGGTGTTGGCGCGCAGGAATTCCACATCGCGAACCTCGACCGGGTATTTGCGGCGGATCGGACCCACCACCCGCGGTACGGTTGAAAA
>CATPCO010000287.1 GCA_955652925.1 uncultured Xanthobacteraceae bacterium
TTCTGCGGTCCGCACCGGCTCCCCGCCAGCCGGCGGCGCTGGTCGACTGCCTCGGTCTTAAGCACTACTATGGAGTAAACAGAAGAACGTTCATGAAGAAGCTGTTGCTGGGGTTCGCTTCGGTCCTCTGCCTGGTTGCAACAGCAGAGCCTGCGCGGGCGCAGGATTGGCCGCGACAGAAGATCCAGATCAACGTTTCATTTGGGCCGGGCGGTGGCGCCGACATTGTTGGCCGCATCCTGGCAGAAGCGATGCAGGATCGTTTCGCTGGGCATCCTGCTCGGCACGATCGCGCTTTCGCCCTCAACCGCTTCCGGCGCGTGATCTTCGGAACATAGCAGTCATTGCAGTATCGTGATCGGAGAACGAGGATGGATTATCGAAAGAAGCTAGTGGTCGAGCCCGGTTCGAAGGTTCGGTTGTCGAAAATTGACCCCTCCTACAGCGGCGAGCACGAAAGTCATGAGAAGGCTCTGCCGGAGATCCAGGCCAATGTGGAACGCATGGACAAGCTGCAGTACCTGCTTTACGCGGACGGCAGCCAATCTCTTCTCGTTGTGTTGCAGGCGCTTGATGCCGCCGGCAAGGATGGCGTCATTCGGCATGTATTCAGCGGAATGAATCCACAGGGGACGTTCGTATTCGGGTTCAAGCAGCCGAGCAAGGACGAGGCCGCTCATGATTTTCTCTGGCGGGCCCACCTGCGCACGCCCGAGAAAGGCGAAGTCGTGGTTTTCAATCGGTCCCATTACGAGGACGTCCTCGTGGTGCGAGTGCACAAGCTCGTGGAACGCAGGGTATGGTCGAAGCGCTACGATCTGATAAACGACTTCGAAAAAATTCTGATACAAAATCGCACAACGATCCTGAAGTTCTTCCTCCACATCAGTCCGGAAGAGCAGCTTGCACGCTTCAAGCAGCGGCTCGACGATCCGTCGCGGCATTGGAAGATCAGCGAGAGCGACTATTCCGAGCGCGAGCTATGGCCGCAATACGTGGAGGCGTACGAGGACGCCGTGGCTTTGACGAGCACGAAGCGCGCGCCCTGGTACATCATTCCGGCCAACCACAAGTGGTTCCGCAACCTCGCGGTATCACAGATCGTTGCCGATACAATGGACGAGATGGGTTTGAAGTTGCCGCCAACGCGTGTGAACATCGCGGACATTAGCCGCAAATACCACGCGGCGGCGCGCGCGAAGACAGGTAAGGGGAAAGGCCGGACCAAAGAGGCGGTCAAGGCCGAGTAGAATTCCTGCTTCGCGATCCTGTTTTCGAGTTTTTCTGATCGACCTCGGCGACGCGCCAATTCCGTCTGACTAAAGCGTGCGAAAGCTCGCTGTCAGCGGAACAAGCAAGAACGTACCAGGCGCGGCAAACCAATCCAAGAAAAGCGGCAGCGCTTGCGGTTAGCTGATCGGCGACAACCAGGCTGAGGCACCGAAGCCGTCTGCGTTTCCATGTGCGCCAGCCACCGATGCGCATTCAATGATCTTTGCCATGTGCTGCGCCGGCCCCACCGGAAAGCCGGCCATCGCAGGGAGTGCAGCAAAGATTGCGGTGTCGCAGGCGCGGCCGGCAATATAATACGAGCCCCATGTCGCGCTATTACAATGGCCCAAAATCCGATCACTTCGACGGCGAGCGTTTTTTCGACCCGCAGGGGGTACCGCCAAGAAGCAGGCGCGACCTGCTCCGTTGGCACATAGACCGTCGGTGGCGCGCCCCCAAGGCGAAGTGGCCGGTTTGGGCACCATCGCCATACGCCGATCGTCCCCCGGCACGGGTAGAAGGCGCGACCTGGCGCATTTCCTATGTTGGCCATGCCAGCATGCTGATACAGACTGCGGGTCTCAACATTCTGCTCGACCCGGTATGGTCGAAGCGGGTGTCGCCGTTCCGCTTTGTGGGGCCGAAACGAGTCAACGATCCAGGTATCGTCTTTGCGGACTTGCCGTCGATCGATGTCGTGCTGGTATCACACGGGCACTACGACCATCTTGATCTCACGACTTTGTCGAGGCTCGCAGCTGTCCATCGCCCGCGCGTCGTCACGCCGCTCGGCAACGATACCATTATGAAAAATCACGATCCCACAATCGCGGCCGAAGCGTACGACTGGGAGGATCGGGTTAATATCGGCGCGGGAGTCGTTGCGACGCTGGTTGCTACACGACACTGGTCGGCGCGAAACCTATCGGACCGAAACATGTCGCTGTGGGCCTCGTTCGTGATCGAGGCGCCTGGCGGGCGCATCTATTTCGTAGCCGACTCCGGCTATGGTGACGGTCGGCATTTCCGCGGCGCGTGCGAGCGCCACGGGCCCTTCCGGCTCGCTATTCTGCCAATCGGGGCCTACGAGCCGCGCTGGTTCATGCGCGATTCTCACATGAATCCGGCTGAATCAGTGCAGGCGTTCATCGATTGCGGCGCAGAGCTGGCGCTCGGCCACCATTATGGGACATTCCAGCTCACCGACGAACCGATCGATGCGCCGCTCGTCGCGCTTGCTGATGCCTTAAAGGATGTCGGCATTTCAACTGAGCGCTTCCGCACGTTGCGCCCCGGAGAGGTGTGGGCGCTGTAATCGTCATCTTCAGTCGCGGGCCGAAGGACACGATCTCGGCTCTCCAGGAGCGTCTAACCCGCCGCAATGCCGGCGGTTCTTACATGCCAAAAAATCCCATTGCAGAGGCTGGACTGCTTGGCTGGGGTGAGAGGACTCGAACTCAGGAATCCGTGCGCAAGCTATGTATTTGAGATGTCATGATAACTCCCCTCTACTCGGGCAAACCTCGTCACCAGAGACCGGAGATCACGGAAGATCGGAAAGAGAACCGGGCCCGGGCCCCGGCGTTATCCGCATCGGCCATTGTTTAGAATCAAACGGCACTACTGGAGGCAGAAACGGTTTGATGCCGAGTTTGGCGCTTTCACTGATGATTGCGGCGCGTGCATCGCCTCCCATCAGTTCGTAGTCCATTTGATAGTAATTGCCGAAGAACAGCGCTCCATCCGAGCGGTCGGCGATGATCCGGGTGAGAGCGTCCATCATCTCATCGGGTGACGTGGTGAAGGAGATGGTCTCGATGAGGATCAGCCGGTCATTCATGGCCTGCGGCTCGAAAAACTGCGCCAATACGCTGAACAGCACGTTGTTTTGACGCGTGGCATAGATCGTATTGCTGGCTGCGTAGGTCTTCTCCCAATCGCCGCCGAGCATCTTCTTCCAATCTGCGAGCACTGTCATCCAATGGGCAACCTGGGTCTGCGCTGCCCACTCGACGTCCAGCTTCAGGTGCGGCGCCTGCTTCTTGGCGAATGTCTCCAACGCGGCGAAGGAGACGGCACGCTTCGCCAAACAATCGTCCATGAATGCAATGTTGTTGTGCAAGATAGTGCGATCGTTGTCCCTCCACTGCGGTGGCATTGGTGTCTCGTCAAGGCTATCCAGGGCGGACTGCATGCGAGAGCGATAGGCAAGCATGGGGCCGCGCCATGACTGATCGGCGGAATTGTCGAGATACGGCCCCACGACCTGGGCGAGCGCCATGGTGCTGTGGTCGATGGATTTGAGCAATTGGTAGACAACCGGCACCGAGGGCGCCTCGAGTGCTGCCTTGCCTGGCCGATAAAGAATAAACCTGCCCCCCGCTCCCGAGAAAAGGCCGAGAATGACGGGATGTTTGCTAAGAATGTTTCTCTCGAAGATTTGGTGAGCGTTGTCATAAAGCTCGAACATGGCGGCGTTCAACGCCAAAACATTCTTCGTCGCAGTCTCGGCCGGGCTTGCGGCTGTGCGACCGGAAATCGGGGCCATGTAGGGCGGCAGATCTTCTGCCGTTATCGTCGAGCTGAGCAGGACCAGCAACACAATCGATAAAAGAGAGCTATAGATCAGCTTTTCCAGGAGTGAATGCGTTTGCATTTGCGTGCCTCCAAACTGGACAGACTTTAATGATTGTGGGGGGCACCACTGAGTCGGAGCAAGAGATATAAGCGCGATACAATGGCTGATCAGCGGGTGTCCATCGTTGGGCGCGGCCCAGCAGGCGCAATGGTCGCAACAACTTTGGTCGAGGGCAGGTGCCGATCCATGAACGGCCGGCCGCCGATCACATTGCGGGGGCGCTATTGCCCGGGCGGCGGCATTCCCCACTGGCCTCGGATCTCGCCATACGCGTCTGCCACCACGAAGTCGCGGAAGTTGCCAACCTGGACAAAGACCCCGGCGATGCGCTTTTTCTTGAGCGCGATCCGGGTCTCGCCTTTTTTCACCTTCGCGCGCAGGATCTCGACCGCGACGCGGTGATGATCGAGCGCCTTGATCGTCGCCGGGCCGAGCGCGCGATCCGAGCTCAGCACGAGCTGCCGAGCCTCGGCGTCGTAGCGGAGCTGGAGCGAGGACGGCGGCGGCGGCGCGGCGATCGTGTAGCCCGCCGCCCACGGCTCGTCGCACTGGGCGAGCGTGCGCGCGGTCTCGTCGTCGTAGCGGGTACCGAGCGGGCCGTGCACTTCATACGCGCGGGCGACTGGGCCGACGAATGCGCGCGGCGGGCCGGCGGCGTCGACCACGAAGATTCCGAGCCGCGGCGCGGTTGCGCCGGCATAGGCCACGACTTCCTGCGATGTGAAATAGTCGGCGATGTAATCGGCGCCGCGCATGCCGTCAGCCTCGCGGTCAAGGAACAGATCAAAGTACCAGCCGGTGTACATCGGCGGATGGCCGGTGGTGTCAACGCCGAGATTGACGTTGAGCTCGGCGACCATGCCGAGCCAGCGGCGCTCGGCCATGGTAAGTGGGCGACCGGCGAGCTCATCGCCGACGATCGCACGGAGCACGCGCAACACCTCCCCGACGCGCTCGAAATGCGCTCGAATCCTGGTTTCGTCCTTGGGATCAAGGAGCGCGGCGAGCTTGGCGCCGCGCGCCGCGTAGTCGATCAGCGCTTCGTAGGCCGCGGGCGCCGGCTCGACGTAACCGTCGGGGATCTCGCAGCCGAATTCGGCATAGGGCTGCCCCGCCACCAGCACGTAACTGTGCTTGAGCTGGCCATACGCGGCCGCGATCGTGTTGAGCCGCAGGTCCTCGCCGGCCGCACCGGTGAGGAACGACGGCAGCACCCCTTCGGGCCGGTGGGCGAGAGCGCGGATCGCCGCCAACCAGGCGGCGTAGAGATCATCGCCGGGCGGGGTGCTCGCCACTTGCACGCGCGCGACTTCGAGCTCCCGCTCGAGCGTGGGGAATGCCGCCAGGTCCTTGGCGAGGTAGGTCTTCGCGCGATCGAGGCCCAACGTGTAGGCAACGTCCGCGATACCGGCGCGGTGGCGATCCGGGACGGTGCCATTGACGAGCAGCGTGAGCGCATTCGCGTCGGCAACGATCCGCGGCCCGATGAGGGTGGCGATCGCGGGCAGTTCGCGCGAGCCCGCGGGCATCGGGTGGAGACGCGTCGTGCGACGAAAGCGATCACCGATCGCCTGCTTGAGCTTTTCGAACGCGTTGGGATCGGTGAGCGAACCGACTTGCGCGCTCAGCTGCGCGAGCTGCGTGATCGAGACGTCCTCGCGGCGCCCGGCAAGCGCGGCCCACGCCGCGTCCAGATCGGCGATGGCCTTTGCAGCACCGCTTCGGATCGCGAGGTCGGCGAGCGCAAGCGCCGCGATCGCCTCGCGCGGGGTTTCGCTCGGATCGGGCTCCGGGCCCGGCTCGGAGCTTCTCGACGAGCGCGAGACCAGGTTGAATTCCAAGCGCGACGCCCACATCGCGGCGCGGAAGTAGCGCTGCATCGATTCCCCGCTCGCGTAGTGGCCACGCGGGGCGTATTGCGTGAAGTCGATGAGCCGCAGTCGGCCGAACAGCGTCACCGTCGCGGGCTCGCTCGCCGCCATCGCCTGCGCGACCAGCGCGCTCGCTTCGCGCTCGACCGTGGCGTCGGCGAACGCGCTTTGCGGCGGCGCCTCGGCATCGGCGATCAGCCGGCGCGCCACCAAGAGATAAAGATCGAGATCGCGCGCGACCTCCGGCGGATAGTCGGGCGCCGCGGCGACGAGCGCGCAGTGCATTTCGTAAAGCGCCTGCGAAAGCATCGGGGAGAGTCGAAGGCCCTCGAGCCGCTCGACGACCGTTTGGTGCGACGCAAAGATCGCATGGAAGATCGAGTCTACCGTGATGTAGACCGGCAGCTGCGACTGAAAGATCTCATGGTAGCCGTGCGTGTAGCTCGAGACCTCGAGCCGCGCGGGCACGGCAAACCCGGCGCGCTTGATGACGGCGAGCTCGGCCGGCTGGAGCTCGAAGCGCCGAAGGATGGCTTCGAGGAATTGAGGCCTCGCGTTGTGATCCCACGTCGCGTAGTGCGCCGCCGCCACCGGCGGCTTGCCCTTCAAGATCTCTGCCTCCTCGCGCGCGAGATTGTTGTCGGCGACGGCGCAGGGGTCCTTCGCCGACGCCAGCCGCTCGTCGTCCGTAGACCGCTCGGAATCATCCCGTTGCGGCAGATCGCGGCCGCACGCGGCGCCAGCGTAGGCCGAAGAGAGCGCTGCGACCGGAGCGTCCGCCGGCGCCGCCAGCGCGAACGCGGACGTCGGAAGTGGCGCCAACAAGCAAGTCAATGCGAGCAAGATCGGGGCGGGGCGCATAGAGTCTCCCATGCGCATGAACGCTCAAAGCTCTCGTCGCGCCCTTAAGGCACACAATAGCGATATGGCCAAATCGCCGTCAATCCTTGGAGCGCCGCAACAGAAATAATTCGATCGCGATGAACCGGCCATGAACGCAGCGTTCAGAGCAAACCGATGCCGTCTTCCGGGACGTGCCGATCTAGCCTTAGCCGGCCGGGCGGCAACGTGACGGACGCGATACAATTAAAACAGGTGATCGAATTACAGCGCCTAAAAAAATGGAATTACGGCACGGCGAGCACGAAATTCTTGACACCTGATAAGCTGAAGGTCGGCTCCTGCTCGTTGTTCGATAGACGCTTTACCTGATTAGACACAAACACGCTCAACTCCAGTATTTTGATTGCTCCGCTTTTCATAAAATCCGCGCCGCCTTGCAGGCCCTCATTAAGAGCATAGGTGAACACTCCATGACCGAGATCCTCTCTTTCCTGTGCTGCACTATCCCTATCTGTGGCCGCAAAAACGATGATATTTGCATCTGATGCGTCCTTTACCAGGCGAGAACTAAATGCTCCTCGTGAATGGCAGGTGTCCACAAACATGATGCGGCTCCCATGCGCTTCTTGCAGAGCCTGTTGTAGGACATGCCATCTCACGACTGAGGAAGGGCGCCAATGCCCGTCATCCGTGCTCTGAGCATCTTGTGGCATGAATAGGTAATCGGAACCCTCGTTCACTCCGTGGCCCGCCAGGAAAAGAACCACCGTGTCTTCGGGATTTGCCTCGCGGAAGAGCAGCAGCGCATCCTCAATATTGGCCTTGGTGGGGGATGTTGCGCCTCCACTTACCAATAGCTGTGACTTGACATCGGTATGTAGTGGTCCGGCATTTTTCGTCAGGGTATCGACGATGAGCTTTGCATCGGCGCTGGCATAGTGCAGTGCCCCGCTCAAGTTCGCGTAAACATCAACGCCAATGGCGAGAATGAATAGCTTGCCCTTACGGTTGAGCAGACCCTCCCGCTCCAGATAGACAATCAAATCCTCCGCGCTCTCCCCCGCTTCGTTACGTGCGACCACGCGAATTTGGTTCTCACCTTTTCCAGCGGCACGTTAACGATGCGCGTCTGGGCCTGTGTTGCCGGAGTAAGATCGCGCACAGCGCGCGGAGTCACCTGACGGCCATTCACCTTGATGTCGATACTATTGACCGGATCTGTGCTGTCCGACATGTCAAGCTGGATGGGAACCGGACTTCTATCAGAGTGACTCTTGTCTTTCGGATTGCTGATGCGAAATCTAGGCGGTAGGCGTTTGGTGAGATCGCTGAGGCTGAAGCCGAGCAATCCCGCTTCACGTATGGCCTGCTTTGCGTCCACGAGATCAAAGGCGCGTTTGACAATGTCCGGCCGAAAGAAATGCTTGCTTAGCTGCGCTGCCGTAACGAACTCGCCAGCCTGTTCCCAGCCCTTATTAATGTGCCAGCCGATATACTGATCACCGCTGAGGGAAGAGGCATAATAGCCCTGCGGTGTCCATATAACCCATTCTTTGGTGGTCGGGTGCACAAACAGCGCGAAGATTTCCTCGCCGTCTGATAGTCGATGCCAACGCATCGTTCCGTCATCATAAGCTGCGATTACCAACTTTCCATTCGAAGAGATATTGACGCCCCAAACGATGCCTGGCGTAGGCTTCTGCCACAACCTTTTGCCACTCTTAGCATAAGCTCTGAGGTTCCAGTCCGTGCCGAGCACCAATCGGTCCGTGTCCGGCGCAATGGCCACCGCACGTGACATCTCGTGCTCCTCGAGTTGAAGCGGCTTGCCGTCCAGCTTGGGAGCGAATGAATCCATCCAGTCCGCTACTTTGAGGCTCGTGGTGTCCGGCGCAGTAAGACTGCTTGCAGCCTCCGCTTGATCCTCCAGACGTGGAGCAGCAAGATCGAACAGGACCGGGTTTTCGCTCCCGTATCCCAGCCCAAAACGCACCTTGCTGCCGTCCTCGGAAAGGGTGAAGTTCTCGTCGAGCTTGTCCCGCATATCGGGCTTGCTGCCTTCCAGCCAAAGCCTTTTCTCGCCCGCAGGTGAAATCAGCCCGAAGCCCGGATCTGCAGCGCCCACCGCGATGGCGTCACGGCACGGCAAAAGCTGCATTATCGTGCCGTGAGATATTGGCACATCCCTCCAGTTGCCGCGCCCTTCGCGGTCCCAGACGCGTACTTGCCGAATGTCATCTATCGAATAGCCGCCGCCCGCATAGAGCTGCTTTCCATCGGCTGACCAAGTCACCCCTAAAAAGAAGTCGTCATTCCTAACTCCTGCCGTATTGGCAGTGAATCGGAACTTTAGATCGTTGGTGGAATAGACATCGACCGCGTTGGCGTAGTCGAAGCCGACCACCACGCGATCTCCGATCGGATGGACGGCAATACTGTAGGGCCTTTTGCCTCCGATCGTCTTGGACTTGGCCTCAAGCCTGAAACCGCGGCCGTAGCGGCGGATGAAGCCATCATCAGCTACGGTATATAGTCTGCCCGCGTTATCAAACGAAGCACCATAACTGCTCGCGCCATAATTGATGTCCGCTCCAACGAGGTTCCAAGTTGCCGTGTCCCACACCCGCACGCCCGCCTCGCCGAAAAGAGTTGCCGCGAGATATTTGCCGTCGGGCGAGAACGTGAGGTGAAGGATGGTACCATCCAGCTTGCCCACACGACGCAGGATATTTCCTGTGGCCGTCTCGAAGATGTAGAACCATTCATCGTTGCCTTCTTTGCTCATCCAGCCCCCCGCTGCAACCAAACGGCCGTCCGGCGATAGGGCAACGGCGTAGACCTTGCCGGTATCGCCACTTGCGATTGGCACCCGGAGCACGCGAAGCAACTTGGGGGTGGAGCCGTCATCCAGCGACCAAAGCCGGGCCGTCTTGTCATCGGAGCCTGTGACTATCAGCCGGCACTCTGCGTCGACAGCAATGCGATTGATTTGCGCGGCATGCATGCCTGTCTCGATGCGCGGGATCGGCTCAATTGGCGGCGAAACCTCCGCTCGCGCGAAGCTCAATGCCATTAATGGCAGTATTAAAACAGCGATTCTGCCACTGCTCATTTTAGCGTTTGACAAACAATCCTGCGGTGTTCGCGATTAGACCCAAAATCCCGCGGCTGGACAAGAGCCACCATTGCTCAAACCGCGACAAGAGTGACCATGCAGTTCAGCGCTGCCAGGTTCCCAGCAATGCTTATCGTTACACGGAGTTTGGCCGCTATCGGCGAAGCTGAAGAAAAATGATCGGGAGGGTGCGCAGGCCGACATGGCGGCAGCGGCGGCGATCAGGCCAACGATCGCCGAAGAGTTGGGGAGCTATGGCATTGAGTAGCTTACAGCCGATTCAGAGGCTCAACGCGAGCAATTCGACGATGGCTATACCGATCATCATGATCGCGAGACTTACAGAGTCGTAGTCGAGCCAGTATCGCTTATATTCACGCATGATCGTTCCCCCCAGTCGGCGGAGTTCGTCAACGGACAGTAAACGCAGACGCCGTGCCGAATCATTTATGTCAACAGCATAGTCGCCGCGCGCGGATGTTCCGTTACTTGTCTCGCAATATCGAAAATCTTCTTTTGCTGTGACTTATCTGCCACAAGGAATCTTTTGGAGCTTGCTGATCGAGCGGGCCTGGTCCGAGCCCCACGGCGCGGCTGCGTAGGGCGGGTTAGCGGCCAAA
>CATPCO010000288.1 GCA_955652925.1 uncultured Xanthobacteraceae bacterium
ACGTTCCGTGCTTACTGGATCGTCCGCATGCGCGGACGATGACGACCGAGAGGCTGATGATGCGTCTTAAGTTAGCGCGCATGGGGTCAAGCCCGCGGGTGACGCCCCTCAGACCAGCGGTGAAGTGTTTCCAAGCTTGCGCCGCCTGCGACAGAGAGGTTATGTCGCGCAATGACGTGGTCGATCATTGCGCGGGAGGAGGGGACCGGAAGGCTGGGCATTGCGGTCGCGACCAAATTCTTCGCGGTCGGCGCGCTCGTGCCGCACATTGCCTCAGGGGCCGGTGCGATTGCCACCCAAGCGCTGGTCAACGTCTTGTACGGTACCGATGGGCTGCATCTGCTGCGCGCAGGGTTATCCGTCGCGGAGGTCATCGATCGCCTGATTGCCCATGACGAGGGACGCGATCACCGTCAGGTCCATGTGATGGACGCTTGCGGACATAGCGCCGCTCACACCGGCGCAGCCTGTGTGAGCTGGTGCGGGCATCTCGCTGGCGACAATTTCTCGCTCGCCGGGAACATGCTGGCGGGTCCGCGCGTGCTCGAAGAGACCGCGGCAGCCTACGTTGCGAATGACAGCTTGCCGTTTGCGCGCCGGCTCATCAGCGCGATGGCGGCTGGGGAAGCGGCTGGCGGGGACAAGCGCGGCAAGCAATCGGCTGCGCTCCGCATCCACGGCGAGGAGGAATGGGCGGAGCTTGACTTGCGCATCGACGATCACGCCGACCCGCTCGCCGAGCTGGCGCGGCTTGAAGCCGTGAGCCGGCAATATTTCGTTCACATGCGCAAGTTCCTGCCCAGCCGTCGCGATCCGGCGGGAGTATTCGACCGCCGGATCATCGAAGCCGAAATTGCCAGGGCCGTCGCTGCCGAAAGCGAAACATGAGCCTGCTGGAGATCGAAGGATTGCGCGTAACCTTCAGCGGGGACGACGGACGTGTCACCCACGCGGTCGACCAGGTGGACCTGACGCTGGACAGGGGAACAACGCTGGGCATTGTCGGGGAATCCGGCTGCGGCAAGACGGTGACCTCGCTTGCAATCATGGGTCTCCTGCCGAAGCGAACGTGCGACATTTCCGGCGCCGTGCGCCTGGATGGGCTCGATCTCCTGCACATCGCTCCGTCCGAATTGTCCGATCTGCGCGGCGATCGCATCGCCATGATCTTTCAGGAGCCGATGACGTCGCTCAATCCGAGTTATTCGGTCGGTGAGCAGATCATTGAGACGATCGCGCGGCACCGAGGCGGGACACGCGCCGCGGCGCGCGAGCGCGCCATCGAGATGCTTCGCCGCGTGAACATGCCGTCGCCCGAGCAACGGGTGGACGAATATCCGCACAAGCTCTCGGGCGGCCTGCGCCAGCGTGCCATGATTGCGATGGCGCTTGCCTGCGATCCGCAGCTCCTGATCGCCGACGAGCCGACCACCGCCCTCGATGTGACCATTCAGGCGCAAATCCTCGACCTGTTGGCGGAGCTCAAGGCAACAACCGCCGCCGCCATCATTTTCATTACCCACGATCTCGGCGTGGTGGCTGAAATCTGCGACGAGGTCGCCGTCATGTATGCGGGCGAAATCGTGGAACGCGCGCCAGTCGACACGCTGTTTGAACGTCCCGAACATCCCTACACCGTCGGTCTCCTGGGCTCGATCCCGCGGTTCGAGCATGGCACCCAGGCGCTTGCGACCATCGAAGGGATGGTGCCCGACATGACGGTGCCACCCGCGGGGTGCCGTTTTGCCGCGCGCTGTCCCTTTGCCGATGCGCGCTGCCGCACCGAGCGGCCGCCCATGGTAACGCTACCTGGCAATCGCTGGTCGCGCTGCTTCTTCGCCCCGCTAGAACAGTTGTCGTCATGAGTGGTCCGCTCATCGAAGCCGACGGGCTCGCCAAGCATTTTATTGCGCGGCGCTCAGTCACCGGGCGCGTCCGCTCGCTTGCAAAAGCGGAGGACGGCGTGACCTTTTCGATCGACCCGGGCGAGACGGTTGCTTTGGTCGGTGAATCCGGTTGCGGAAAATCGACTGTCGGGCGGCTTGTGCTGCGGCTCCTGGAGCCGACTACAGGCCGGGTCTTGTTCCAAGGCAGGGATCTGTCGACGCTTGATGCGCACGGTCTGCGCGCGTTCCGCCGGCAGGCGCAGCTCGTGTTCCAGGATCCTTATGCGTCGCTCAATCCGCGCATGACGATCGGCCAGATGCTTGCCGAGCCGCTCGCGCTCCATGGCATCGGGCCGGCCGGGCGAAGGCCGCAACGGGTGCTGGAGCTGCTTGATCTCGTCGGCCTCGACCGGCGCGCCGCGCGCCGCTATCCGCACGAGTTCTCCGGCGGGCAGCGCCAGCGCATTGCGATTGCGCGCGCGCTTGCGGCCGAGCCGAAGCTCGTTGTTTGCGACGAGCCGGTCTCAGCCCTCGACGTGTCGATCCGGTCGCAAGTCCTCAATCTGTTGCGTGATCTCCAGCGACGGCTCGGTCTCGCCTACCTTTTCATTTCGCACGATCTCGCGGTGGTGAAACACATGGCGCAGCGCGTCGCCGTGATGTATCTCGGCCGGATCGTGGAGATCGGCGCGGCCGAGGACTTGTTCTCGCAGCCACGGCATCCCTATACCCGCGCCTTGCTCTCGGCGATCCCTGTGCCGAAGCCGCGCGCAAAGCGCGAGCGCATCGTGCTGTCAGGCGAGCTGCCGAGCCTCATTGCGCCTCCCGCGGGATGTCATTTTCATACCCGTTGTCCCCATGTGATCGCGCGCTGCCGAACCGAGCGGCCATTGCTCATCCCGCACGCCGGCAGCCACCCCACCGCGTGCCACCGCACGCTGGAGCTTTCGCCCGCGCGTACGGTACTTCCCCATGACAGCGGCTTTGCGCCCGGCGTCGAGCGACTCGTGCAGGCTTTCTGCAAA
>CATPCO010000289.1 GCA_955652925.1 uncultured Xanthobacteraceae bacterium
CCATCCAGCACAAGGCCTGGGGCTGCGCAGCGGCGATGGACAGCCATGCGGTCGCCGTCCTGATTTCGTATCTGTTCGGGAGCGCTCGCGCGTCGGAGCTGTTTCCGCCGCTGGCGTGGCGCATGCTCTATTGCGCGGCGGCGTGGGATGCCAATTACGTGGTGTACCCCACCAAGCATGGCGCGCTGGCGTGAAGCCATAAAGGAGCAGCTTGATGGCGGACCCTGCGCACACGCTCACCGAAACCGTGACCTTGAGCGAGGCCAAGGCCTTGATCAGCGCCATGGCTCACGAGCAAAGCATCCTCCTGTTGTCGGCGCCGGGGCTCGGCAAGTCGCAGGTCGTGCAGCAGGCCGCCGCCGCCGCCGGCCTGCCGTGCCGCTCGCTCCTGGGCACGCAGATTGCGCCGGAAGATGTGAGCGGCGTGCCTCGCATTGTCGGCGAGCGCTCGGTGTTTTGCCCGCCGCGGATTCTTTTGCCGGAAAAGCCGGAGCCCTTCTGTCTGTTTCTCGATGAGCTGCCCGCCTGTACCCCCGACGTGCAGAAGGCCTTCTACTCCTTGCTGCTGGAGCGCCGCCTGGGCGAGCACGCGCTGCCGACGGGCACAATTGTCTTGTACTCCGTCAACCGGCTGAAATAACGCAAACTCGTTCGCGCGCTCAGCAGCGCCCTCATCAACCGCGTATTCATTCTGCACGTGCGGGTGGACGTGAAGGAATGGCTGATCTGGGCGCGGGCCGCCGATATCGCCCCCGACATCATCGCCTTCATCACCTTCATGCCGGAAGCGCTCTTGCGCGACGTGCCGCTCGAACCCGTGCCGTTCTCGACCCCGCGTGCCTGGGCTTCCCTGTCGGATGCCTGGCGGCTCGCGGAAAAGGCCGGAATCGGCGGCGCGGAGCAGCGCCGCGCCCTCGCTTTCGGCCGGGTAAGCGCGGTTGACGCCGCGGTGTTCTGCGCCATGGCCGAAGCGGAGCTGGGGATTCTCCATCCGCCGCTCACCTATTTCGAGCATCCCGAGCACATTCCTTCCGACGACGCCTCGCGCTGGTTCGTGCTCTCCGCAATCCGCAGCCTTGTCGGGCGCCGCGATGCGCTGCCGGTCGACGCCGATATGGTGAACGGGCTGCTCATGAGCCTGCCTGCCGAGCACAGATTTGCCCTGCTGGTCGGCATGGTCGAGCGCTGGGGCGAGCTCGGCGCCGCGCCCGCGATGTTCGCGGCGCTCAAAGAAGCGACCGGGCTGTGAGCGACTCTTCCTCAGATAAAGGCCGCACGGCGATCGACGCCATGGATGCCGCCTTGCGCGGCGCAAGCATGATGGTGCCCCATCTCGCAGGGCTTGCGCGTTTTGTTCGCATCGTGGCGAGCAAGCGCGCGCGCACGGCGTCCATCTTTGCCTCCGGGCGCCTCGTGGTGAATCCGTCCTGGTTTGCCTCGCTGAGCAAACCGGAGCGTATCTTCATTGCCGCCCATGAGCTCATGCATCTCGCGTTGCGCACCCACGACCGCCGCGGCGAGGCCGATCCGCAGCTCTTCAACATCGCGCACGACTACATCATCAACGACATGCTGCGGACCGCGCTCGGCATGGAAGTGCCGGCGGAAGGTTTGGACTGGCCGGGCGCCGCCTCGCTTTCGGCGGAGAAGATTTACGCCGAGCTTCGCTCGCGCCAATTGCGCGGCGAGGGGCTGCCGCGAGAGGCGTGGTCGCACTCGACCTATCCCTTCATCGGCAACCTGGGCGAGGCGATGAGCGAGGCCGGTCTGGGCTCTCCTGGGACCGGCATCGATCTGCCGCCCATGATGGATGCCCTCGACGATGAGATCGAGCGCCGCTGGTTCCCGCAGGATGCGCAGGAGGACGCGAAGAGACGCAAGGAGCTCGATGCCGAGAGCAACCGCGCGGTTGCGCTCGGCGTGTGGCGCGATCGCGCGCAACAAGCGCTCGACCCGGCGCTCGCGGCGGCGCCTGCGGGTGACAACATATTCGTCGATGCGCTCGACAGCAGGCTGCGCCCGCCATGGGAACTGGCGATGCAGCGCTGGCTGGAAGACGCCGCGCCCGGGGCACGCAGCTTCGCGCGGGCGTCGCGGCGCCAGGGCGAGCGCTCCGACCTCGTGCTCGCCGGGCGCAAGCGCGAGGGCTGGACGCTCAACCTCGTGCTCGACACCAGCGGCTCCATGACCTCGGAGCTTGCGCGCGTGCTTGGCGTTATCAAGAGCTTCTGCGAATCCACGGGCATCGCGACGGTGCGCATTCTGCAATGCGACGATGCGCTCCAGGCGGATGCGATGGTGAGCATCGAGCGTCTGGCGCAGTTCCAGATCCTCGGCGGATCGAACAGCGATCTGTCGCCCGCGCTGCTCAAGCTCGCGCGCGATCCCGAGGTGGATGCGGTGATCGCGATTACTGACGGCGCCGTGGATTATCCCGCCGACCCGCTGCCCTACAACGTGCTGTGGGCGATCACCGGGGGGGTGCCGCCGGGTTTCCGGCCGGGCTACGGACGGATATTGCAGATCGCGGCGGGCTGAGGGTGGCTCTGCTAAATTAAAGTTTGTCCATGACCTGGGCAGCGGGTTTTGACCAAATCGGCAGTTACAGTGCTTCCCGCTCATATTGAATCTCGGTCGTCATTGCGGGCTTGACCCGGCAATCCATCTTTTTCGCAAGAAGATGGATGCGCGGGTCAAGCCCCATAGGCGCTAACTTAAGCCTCGCCACAAATCTCTCCGTCGTCATGCCCCGCTTTAAGCGGGGCACCCAGTAATCCCTGGACAGCGGATTGAGGGTAAAGCCGTGCCAAATGCGACGTTCCGTGCTTACTGGATCG
>CATPCO010000290.1 GCA_955652925.1 uncultured Xanthobacteraceae bacterium
GAATAACAATCGCGCAGGAGGATTCAAATGTTTCGAATATGGGTCCCTGACCTCGATTCCCCTTCCTATTTCGTGGCGATCGCCGCGGTCGAACTCGGCTTTTTCAAGCAAGAGGGCGTGCCGACCGAATTCGTCTACAACACCATGCAAGGCCCCGAGCTCATGCGCGAGGGCAAGCTCGACTTCATCGCGGGGCCTGCTTACGCGGGCACACGGGCGTTTCCCGGCTGGAACGGGCTGAAACTGTTATGCGCGCTGTCGCAGTATTCATACTGGTTCCTGGCGGTGCGCGCCGACCTTAAGATCAAACGCGGTGATATCGCAGCATTGAAGGGGCTGCGCATCTCCGCCGCGCCGCCGTGGCCGGAAATGGCACTGCGGCACACACTGACGCAGGCCGGCATCGACCTTAAGCGCGACAATGTGCAGATCGTTGCGCCGCCGCCGCCCTATGGAGAGAAGGGCTACATGGCGAGAAACGGTGTCGACGCCATCACGCAGAACAAGGCCGACGCCTATTGGGGGAACGGAATGCGAGTAGCCCTTGGCGAAAAGCTCGGGATTGCGAAGATGCATCTCGACCTTCGGCGCGGCGATGGTCCTCCGGGAGCGCGCCTCTACAATTTTCCCGCGCTCACCGTGCAGGACTCCTTTATTGACGAGCACCCGGAGGAAGCGGCCGGCGCGATCCGCGCGATCGTCAAGGCGCAGAAGACTTTGAAAGCAAATCCATCGATTTCAACCGGAATTGCGCAAAAACTGTTTCCGGCCGACGAGGCCGAATTGATTGCGGGCCTAATCGAGCGCGATACCCCATTTTACGATGCCGCAATATCTCGGGAAGCTATCGACGGCCTGATGAAGTTTGCGACGAGCTCCGGCCTGATCAAAGAGGCTGTGCCTTACGAGAAGGTGGTCGCGAGCGAGTTCAGTCACTGGTGGAAACAATGAGTGCTGCCGCCGCTGGAAAATGACCTACCGGCAGCAATCAACCTCATTCGAACACCTCATCAGCGCGGCCAAGAAGCGAAAGCGGAAATGTGATACCGAGCGCCTTTGCCGTCTGGAGGTTCAAGATTAGCTCGATTTTGATCAACTGCTGAACGGGGAGATCGGCCGGCTTGTCCCCTTTGAGGATGCGAGCAGCATAGATACCGACTTGACGGTATGTATCCGCCTGACTTGAGGCGTAGCTCATAAGACCACCCGCGACAGCGGCCTCGCGCCAAGGGTAAATGGCAGGGATCGCGTGACGAGCTGCCAAGGCGACGAGTTGATCGCGGCGGCTAAGGAAAAACAAATCAGGGCCGACGACCAGCGACCCTGCTTGCACCTTGAGCAGGGTAGCAAAGGCAGGCTCGAAATGAGCCTCGGTGCTGGCATGCAGGATGTGGAGCGTTGATCCGAGAGAACTCGCTGCTGCCTTCATCTCTTTTAACAAGGCTTGGGAATAGAGAGGATTGGTTTCATTCAGGAGAAAGCCAATGTTCGTCGCGGTTGGCACCGCCTCGTGGACCAATTCCAGTTGCTTTGGAACGGTGGCAGCTAAAAGTTGGCTGACTCCGGTGATATTGCCTCCGGGCCTGTTCAAGCTTGCGACGATTCCTGCCTCAACAGGATCAACGCCCGCCTGAAAGACGATCGGGATCGTGGCTGTCGCAGCTTTGGCCGCTAGCGCACCCGGAGTACCTCCGAGCGATACAAGCACGCTGACTTGACGACGAACCAGATCGGCGGCCAGCGCCGGGAAGCGATCCCACTGGCCTTCCGCCCACCGGTATTCGATAACAACGTTTTGACCCTCGACATAACCAGCTTCCCTCAGAGCCTGCCGAAACGGTAGCAAACGAGCGTCTGCCTCTGTTGAGGTGGTGCCGAGGAGCCCAATGACGGGCGTGGCGGCCGTCTCTCCGCGTCCTTCACGCGCAGGTAGTGCCGTGCCGGCCACCATGGACATTGCGAGCATATCCCGGCGTGATATTCGGGTTTGCGCACCAAAGCTCATTCGATGACCTCATCGGCGATTGGCCGATTACGAAACCCGTATTGCTCAGCCCCTCGCGGAAACCGTCTACCAAGACATCTCCGCGCTGCGAGAGCAGAGAATCCCGACCACCGGTTTTGCCTGCTGCGCGCCTGCACGAAGCCGCAAAGCCATTCGCCAAAGAATACGCCAAGAAAATAGCGCCGCCTTATACCCGCTCCAGGTTCAGGAGAGAGCATCGTAATAAGGCGGACAGGTACTTTGAAGACTGAGAGTGACCTGAGTCAACTTTTCACGCCACAGCGGCGCGGCTCGCGGGACGCGCCGAGGCCGAGCGCCGGTCGAGCCGCAGTGTCAGGCAAAAGGCGGAGCCGCCGCTGCGCAGGAACGAGCGCAGCGGCGTGGTGATGACGCGATAGCCGCGCTCGGCCAGTTCGGCACGCAATCGCGCCCCGGCGCCCGACATGATCAGCGTCTTGCCGATACCCACGGCGTTGGCTGCCAGCCGGCAACCATCCTGCTCGCCGATTTCAATGCGGTCCTGTGGCTGTGCACGTGCGCGGATCTCGGCCAGTCCCTCGCGCGTGAACGCGGTGGGCAGATAGAGCACCTCCCCGCCCGGCAGCGGGCAGAGCGCCGTATCCATGTGATAGAAGCGCGCATCGGCAAGCTCGAGCGCGACCACGTCCTGTCCAAACATGCCCGCGACGGCATCGCGCGCAAGGAGATCCGAACGCGGCCCGTACCCCATCCAGAACAGGCTGCGCGTCGCATCGAACACGCAATCACCAGCGCCTTCCAGCACGAGATCGGCGGGGAGCTTGCGCACGACGTCGATCCCGCCGCGCGCCTGCAAGGCGCGAAACGCCGCTTCGAAATGCGGCTCCTCGCCGCGGCGCTCCGCGTGCCGGAAGCGCGCGAGCAGGACCTTCCGATCGAGCACGACGGCTGCATTGGCCGTAAACACGAGATCGGGCGACCCGGCCGCCGGCGGCACCAGCTCGATGCGAGCGCCGGCTTCGAGCAGCCTGTCATAGAGCGCCTGCCATTCGCGCGCGGCCGCGACCTGGCCACGCCGGTCGCGCGCCCAGTTCTGCGGGTCCATCCAGGGATTGATGACGTAGCTGACCGCGAAATGCTCGGGCCGGCACATCAGGAAAGTGGGCCGATTTTCCATGTCACGTCCCCATGTTTTCAGGCTGCCTTGCGGCGTCCATGCGACCCTTCCAATTCGTCGAGCACTTCTGCGAAACGATCGAGCGCCCAGTCGAGATCGGCGCGCGCAATGACCAGGGGAGGCGCAAGCCGCACCACGACGTGATGCGTCTCCTTCGAGAGCACGCCCTTTTGCAGCAGCCGCTCGCAGACTTCGCGCGCGCTCGCGATACGAGGATCGATCTCGGCACCCGCCCACAGCCCGCGCCCGCGCACATCCTTGAGCGCGGCATGCTTGAACGCGCTCAGACGCGCCAGCATGTGGGTGCCGAGCTCCGCGCTCCTTTCCACGAGCTTCTCGTCGCGGATCACGTTGAGCGCTTCGAGGCCGACCGCGGCGGCAAGCGCATTGCCGCCGAAGGTCGAGCCATGGGAGCCGGGCGTAAACACGTCCATCACCTCGCGCGTGGCAACGAAGGCGGAGACCGGCAGCACGCCGCCGCCGAGCGCCTTGCCCAGAATCAGTCCATCGGGGCGAATGCTCTCGTGCTCGTAGGCAAACCAGGCACCGGTGCGGCCGAGCCCCGACTGCACCTCATCGAGAATGAGCAGCACGCGGTTGGCATCGCAGATGTTGCGCAGCCCGCGCAGCCAACCTGCCGGCGGCACGATGATCCCGGCCTCGCCCTGGATGGGCTCGACCAGCACGGCTGCCGTAGCCGGCGTGATCGCGCGCTCGACCGCGGCAAGATCGCCGAAAGGCACCGAGCGGAATCCTGGCGTGAACGGGCCAAAGCCGTCGCGGTAGTCCTGATCAGTCGAGAACGAGATCACCGTCGTGGTGCGGCCATGAAAGTTGCCGGAGGCGACAAGGATCTCGGCGCCGTCGCGCGCAATGCCCTTGACGCGATAGCCCCAGCGGCGCGCGGCCTTGATTGCGGTCTCGACCGCCTCCGCCCCGGTGTTCATGGGGAGGGCGGCTTCGAGCCCGGTGAGCTTGCAAAGCTCGGCCAGGAACGGGCCAAGGCGATCATTGAAGAACGCGCGCGACGGCACGGCAAGCCGTTTCGCCTGCGCCTCGAGCGCGGCGAGAATGCGCGGATGGGCATGCCCGTGGCTTGCCGCGGAATACGCGCTCATCATGTCGACGTAACGCCGCCCGGCGGCGTCCCAGAGGTGAGCGCCCTCCCCGCGCGCAAGCACGACCGGGAGCGGCTCGTAATTGCGAGCGCTGTAACGGCTCTCCAGCTCCATGGCGTTCATGGCACGTCCCATCTGCTTAAAGTTGATTCGTTGTCTTGAATCTATGGCGCCGCTGCAACATCGTCGGCGGAACTGACGCGCAGCCGCGGCGGAAACGGCGGCAGAGGCGGTTCACGACAGCGGAAATCGGAAGCGTTGATGTGAGACTGCTTCGTAGCCCGGATTGAGCGCGCCGGAGCGTTAGCGATGGCGGCGAAATCCGGGCTACTTGGCTGAGGATCAACCCGCCCGGCGCACCAGGGTTTGGGAA
>CATPCO010000291.1 GCA_955652925.1 uncultured Xanthobacteraceae bacterium
GGCTTATAGATGCGGGCAATCATGAACTCGCTCGTTGTGGCCTAAACGACACGGTGGTCGGGGCAGCAGGATTTGAACCTGCGACCTGGAGTACCCAAAACTCCCGCGCTACCAGGCTGCGCTATGCCCCGGGCGCCATCCGTGCGGCTCTCGATACACGCTCCGGTTTTCGCCAGCAAGCTTGCGCCGGCACGCATTGGGCTATCCTAGTGAGGGCCGAAAATCGGATGTGCCACCCGGTCGCCCGGGGCGATCCCGAATTTCTTGGCGGTACCCGCAATCACTTCGAGCACCGCGCGCACCGGCCCCCCCGATGGCACGAGAGCCTCGGAAAGCGGCACCGTGTTTTCGGCAATGCGCAAAATCCTTCCGTCCCCGCGAATGAAGATCATGTCGAGGGAGATATAAGTATTCTTCATCCAGAAGCTTGTCGGCTGCTCCTGCCCGAAGTCGAACAGCATCCCCTGTCCTTCAGGCAACTCCCGGCGAAACATCAAGCCCCGCATTTGCTGCTCGGGCGTGATCGCCAGTTCGACCGCGAAAGTGTGCACTCCCGACTTGCTGACGATTTCCAGCGGCTCAAGATCGAAGGCCACCGCCCGAACCGGTAGAGCGAGCACGACCAGGGCGGCCAAGGAGAAGGTATGGAGAGCCAGTTGCAGGAAGCGCATCAGTGAGGCCTCGAAGGAAGAGGCCAAAATAGCGAACCGACCCGCACCCACGCAAACCCAAGCCCCATAACCCCGTCCGCGGTTATGGATTGCGGGTTCGCTGCAACCCAAATCGGCTGTTGCCGACTTGGGCGTTTAGAATTGCCCATCTCGGGTAAACCCGAGATCGGCTGGCGCCGCGCAATGACGGCGGTTTAGTGGGAGGCTGGACCTGTTGGCGCCCCTTCGGGCCGTACCTCGGCCGCCATCAGGCCCTTCGGTCCCGGGCCAAAGCGTACCATCACGAATTGACCCGGTCGCAACTCGGTGAGGCCAAAGCGGCGCAACGTCTCCATGTGCACGAATATGTCGGGCGTGCCCTCACCACGGGTGAGAAAGCCGAAGCCGCGCAGCCGGTTGAACCATTTGACCTGGGCCCGCTCGAAGCCGCCGGTCGGCGTGACGGTGACATGGGTGCGTGGCGGCGGCATCTGCGCCGGGTGCACCGCAGTCGAGTCATCCATGGACAGAATCCGAAAGGCCTGCAGCCCACGCGGGCGCTGCAACGCCTCGACGACGACGCGGGCGCCCTCATAAGCGACCTGGTAGCCGTCGCGCCGAAGAACCGTGACGTGCAGGAGCACGTCCGGCATTCCATTATCGGGGATGATAAAGCCGTAGCCTTTGGAGACGTCGAACCACTTGATGCTGCCGCTGAGCTCGATGACGCTCGCGGCCTCTTCGCCTAGCTCGCCCCCCGCGCCGCGGTCGACCCCTAAACCGCTGCCCGGCCCCTTCGGTAATCCGTCCGACGTCATAACGCCCCAACGCCGCCGCTTCGCCGTGGCGCATCTTGCGTGCGCTTCGAATCTTCCTCGTGCGCAAGATAGCATCACGCGGCGCACGGCCAAGGTAAAAATGCATTACACCGTGTAAACAGGTGGACGCCTGTGTACAATTTTCTCGAACGTGCGAATCAATGCGCGATAAGCGGCGTCAGCACGGTACCGATGTCATCGCGCACCACGAGATCGGCCAATTCATCGAACTCGGTAGGCTCACGATTGATAATCACGAGCCGGGCGCCGTTTCTTTTTGCCATCAAAGGAAATCCGGCGGCAGGCCATACGACCAGGGAAGAGCCAACTGCGAGAAAAAGATCACAGTCAAGCGTGACCTGCTCAGCGCGGCGCATCTCCCGCTCAGGCATTGCTTGCCCGAACGATATCGTTGCGGTCTTGATGTATCCACGACAGTGCGGACAATCCGGCGCGCGTTCGCCTGCCTCGCTGAACCGCTCGCGCACCCAATCGAGCTCGTAACGCTTCCCACAGTCGAGGCAGAGGGCATAACTGTTGTTGCCATGCAACTCGATGACGTGCTCCGCGGCGATTCCCGAGCTTTGATGAAGGTTGTCGATGTTCTGCGTGATTACGGCGGGGGCTTTCCCTGCGCGATAAAGGCTTGCCAGCGCAAGATGACCACGGCCTGGCTGCGCGGCGGAAAACTGCGCGTCCATTGCGAAGCGCCTTCGCCACGCTTCGTCGCGCATTTCCCGGCTCGCAAGAAAGTCCTCGAACGCAATCGGCTTGTTCTTGGTCCAGAGCCCACCCGGAGAGCGAAAATCGGGAATGCCGCACTCGGTGGAAATGCCGGCACCGGTGAAAGGCGCGATCACCCGTGCCGATTCGACCAGCCGAACGAGCTCGTCAATGGCACTCTCCAGGTCTTGCGCGATCATGTATGCTCTCTCCTCCTCCATTTTCTCGCCAAACGGTGCAAAGAGGTCACACCATGAGATATCTGCATACCATGTTGCGCGTGCGCAACCTTGATTCCGTGCTCGACTTCTTCTGCGACAAGCTCGGGCTCAAGGAGGAGCGCCGGCGCGTGGACGAGAAGAACCGCTATACGCTGGTGTTCCTCGCCGCCCCCGATGACGAGGGCCGGGTGAAGGAGAGCAAACGCACCGGACGCGATGCGCCGCTGGTCGAGCTTACGTACAACTGGGATACCGAGGATTACGGCGAGGCGCGCTATTTCGGCCACCTCGCCTACGAGGTCGACGACATCTACGCCACCTGCGAGAGGCTGATGAAAGCGGGGGTCACCATCAACCGGCCGCCAAGAGACGGTGTCATGGCGTTCGTGCGCTCGCCCGACAGGCACTCCATTGAGCTGCTGCAGAAAGGCGATCCCCTGCCGCCAAAAGAGCCATGGAAGTCCATGCCGAACACTGGGAAATGGTGATTGCGATGGACCCCTTGTGATCAGGTCAGGGAATCGAACCAGCAGGATGAATGCCACCCCGGCGTTTCCTTGCCGGCGCTTGCAAAGGCCACTATATCTCGCCGCATTCCAAGCGCCCTTCGTCTAGCGGTCTAGGACATCGCCCTTTCACGGCGGTAACACGGGTTCGAGTCCCGTAGGGCGCGCCATTTCGCGCAAGTGATTTTCTGCAGTCCGCCGTCATTGGCGGCGTTGGTCGCTTGTGTTATCCGTCAAAAATGGCCGCCTGATACCACTTAGTGATGGGCTCGGCGCGCTGCCGTGCAGCACAGACAAGCAACGCGGAGAACGCCTTCATGCGCAATCTTGATGTTTTCGGTTCCACGCGTTCGGCCGTGACGGTGGCCGCAGCGATCGGATTGCTCGCCCTCACCTGTTCCTCCACGGCGTACGCCCAGGACAACGGAGTGACGCCATCTGAAATCTCGATTGGAGCAATCGGCGCTTTGACCGGGCCGCTCGCTTTCATTGGCACACCCGGCCGCGACAGCATGACCGTTGCATTCAACGAGATCAACGCAAACGGCGGCGTCTGCGGCCGCAAGCTTTATCTCGGTTTCGAGCACGCATCCTCGCCGGCAGAGAGCATCGCGGCGGTGAAGAAGCTCGTGGAGCAAGACAAGGTCTTCATCCTGGTGCTGGCATCCGGCAGCACCGGTGCCGCCGCGGCAGCAGATTATGTGCGCCAAGCCGGTGTCCCGACATTCAATATCTACGGTTCGACGCCGATTATCCGTAATCCGTTCGCAAAAAACGTGTTCCACGGCGCCGTCGTGCCGGTGGAAGTCTCGGCCGCCGCTCTTATCAGCATGTTTTACGATGATGGATACACGCCAAAGAAATTCGGTATTCTGGCCGGCACCTATGCTTTCCCGCAGGCCACGTTGAAAGCGGCGCAAGATATTCTGAAACAAAAGGGAGCAAACTTCACGGTCGAGCAGTTCGATATCGGCGCGCGCGACTTCACCTCGCAACTGGTCGCGTTGCAGCGCCAGAGCGTCGATTCCGTGCTCGTTCTGGGAAGCTTTTCCGAGGCTGGATTCGCAATCAAACAGGCGCGGGAAATGGGGATGGCCAACGCGCGCTGGGTGGTTGACGGCTCCGCAGTCTCGACCGCCATCATCCCGATACTCGGCAATGCCGACGGTATCCGCGGCTATTACAACGCTCCGGCATTTCCCGGCCAGACGCCGGCCACCCGCGAATTCGAGGCGCGCCTCAAAAAGCATCTCGGCTCGATGCCGCAGGGGCGTCCCAGCGTCTACGATTTGATCGGCTATGGATCCGGTTACGTCGTAGCGGAAGCCATCAAAGCGACGAACTGTCAGTTGACGCGCGATCATCTGATCGACGCATGGTCGAACCTGAAAGATGCCGGGCCGGCGGTGCTTGGCGGCCTTGATATCACCTTTCCGGAAAGCTACACGCCGACCGATCACCAGGGCGTCTACCGGATCGGTGCGGCGATCGTGAAAGACGGGCAATGGCAGGTTTATCGCGTCATCGATAAACCTTGATCGTCGCATGCTCAGCCAGCTGGGATTTGTTGTTCTGGCGGGCATCAAATTCGGCGCGCTCTATGCGCTGACCGCACTGGGCCTCGTCGTTGTGCACAAGGCGACGAAAACCGTCAACTTCGCCCACGGTGCTTTTGCGATGCTCGGCGCGTTCGGGAGCTTCCTGATTGTCGTGAACTGGGGTTGGCCGTACTGGGCGGCCTATCTGATGATTCCGATCGCAATCGGGGTGATCGCCGCGACGATCGAGTTCCTGATTTTGCGCCGGCTGCGGCAGGCGGACATGTTTACCGTCGTTATCGCCACGGTGTTTCTGGGCATCGCGCTCTCCGAAGGATTTCGCCTGACCTACAACACCGAGCTCCTCGCAGTGCCCTCGTTGTTCGCGGCGCCGCCCTTCATTGTTGCCGGTGTGGTGATCACCAGGGACACGATGTGGGTCATCGTGGGCGCTTTGCTGGCGGCCTTGGCATGCATTGCGGTCTTCCGCTACGGGAGAATAGGCCGCGGGATGCGCGCCATGGCGGCGAATATCCGCGGCGCCCAGCTATGCGGATATTCCATCGACGGCGTGTATATGCTGGCCTGGTTTCTCGGCGGTGTACTCGCGGGACTGACCGGCGTGTTCATCGCGCCAGTGACCGGGGTGTCAGTCGATCTCTCAATCGCAATCATCACGGCGGGATTTGTCGCCGGCGTGATCGGGGGATTCGATAGTCCGAGAGGCGCGGTTCTCGGAGGTCTCCTGCTCGGCGTGGCCGAGAGCCTGTCGGCGGCCTATGGGTCGAGCGCCATGAAGAACTGCATCAGCTTCCTGCTGCTCTTCCTGGTGCTCATGTGGCGTCCGCAAGGATTGTTTCCGGAAAGGTCCGGCCGCAGTGTCTGAGCGGCGGCTGGGCGGGCGGCCGGATTTGACAGCGCTCGGACCGGCCTTGCTCGTTCTCGTCTGCACAGCCGTCGGCCTTGGGCTCGATAGCTATCCGCAATACGTTATCGCGGTTGCAACCATATCGATGGTGGTTGGCATTGCGCTCGTGGTGCTGGTGGGGCTCGCTCGCTGCATCACTCTCGCGTCCGGCTCGATCATGGCCATCGGTGGCTATGCATCCACGCTCGCCGTCGCCAATCTGCACATACCTTATCTCGTCACGCTGGTGCTTGCGATCTTGGCCGGCGGCGTGGCCGGCTGGATCATCGCATTTCCGGGAACCCGGTTCCGCGGCCACAACCTTGCCATGGTGACGCTGGTCTTTCAAAGCGTCGCTATCATTCTCATTCGTGAAGCGACGTGGCTTACCGGAGGCGCCGAGGGGATTCACGTGCCGCCGCCGGAAATCTTCGGCCTTGTGATCGCAAGCGACCGCGCCTTTTTGATCCTCATCGGCACGGCGTCGGCCGTGATGACGCTTGCCGTCACCATCCTGGTGCGCGGGCCCTTCGGCAAGAACTTGCAGGCCGTCGCCGGCAATGAGATCGCGGCGGAGGCGTTTGGTGCCAGCGTCCGCGGCTACTTGACCGCGGCGTTTGTCGTGAGCTCGGTCGCGATAGCGTTTGCCGGCGCGTTGCTCGCTCCGCGGGTGCGCATTCTCGATCCCGACAGCTTTGGCGTGCTGGACTCGGTGTTCATGCTGGCCTACCCGATCATCGGGGGCATGCACTCGGTCTGGGGCGGCCTGCTTGGCGGCGGGGGATTACGCGTTCTGCCGGAGCTGCTGCGGCCGGTCGCCGACTACCAGGAGCTATTCTTCGCGGCGCTGATGATCTTCGTCGTCATGTTTTTTCCGGGCGGCTTGACCGAGCTCATACGCCGCACCACTTCCACGTTCAAACAACATCCGACACGCGTATCGGCGTCATCGTCAGCACTGCCTGCTTGCGCGGCAGTTTCTTTCGAAACAGGTCAGCGCGCCGATGAATTGCTGGTTGTCGAAGGCGTCGACAAGCATTTCGAGGCGCTGCACGCGGTCAATGCTGCGAGCCTGAGCGTTCCCATGGGAGGAATTCACGGGCTGATCGGCCCCAATGGCGCCGGCAAGACCTCGCTGTTCAATATCATATCGGGTTTTCTCGCGGCCGATGGCGGCCGCGTCGCCTTCGCCGGCACATCACTGCTCGAACTGCGCCCGCGCGATCGCATCGGTCTCGGTATCACCCGCACGTTTCAGAACGTCGCGATATTCGGCCAGCTCTCCTGCCTCGACAACGTGATCATTGGGCTCGGACGCAACCCGGTCATTCATGCCATGGCCGCGAGCCTTGATCATTTCGTCGGCGGCGCGGCAACACAGGACGCAAAGCACCGAGCCCTCGTCGCGCTTGAGGCGGTGGGCCTTGCCGATCATGGCATTTCGCGCGCCGGATCGCTGTCGCTCGGCGCGCAGCGCCGCCTTGAGATCGCGCGCGCCATCGTCTCCCAGCCGCGCCTCATTTTGCTGGACGAGCCGGTCTCCGGGGTTGCCGAGTCCGAGACCGAAGAGCTGCGTGATCTCCTCATCCGCATCAATGCCGAGCGCAACATCGCGCTCCTCGTCGTCGAGCACAATATCCCGTTCGTGGCAAAGCTCTGCCAAAGCCTTTCGGTCATGGGCGCAGGACGCATCGTTGCGCAAGGGAGCCCGGCGGAGGTGATCTCGCTCCCGATCGTGCGACAATTGTATTTCGGCGAGCAGGTAACCGCATGATCGCGTTGCGCGTCGCGGACCTCACCGTGACCTATGGGCCGGTGGTCGCGGTGAGCGATCTCAGCTTTTGCGTCGAGCCCGGCGAGACGCTGGTCCTGCTGGGTCCGAATGGCGCCGGCAAGACGTCCGCGGTGGAAGCCATCGCGGGACTTCTTCCGAAGCGCCGGGGCACGGTGGAGTTTCTCGGCGCGGACATTTCGCGCTTGAGCGCGAGCACCATCGCGCGCAGCGGCCTTGCCCTGGTGCCGCAATGGCGCGAGCTGTTTCCGGCCTTTTCGGTGGAAGAGACTTTGATGGCCGCGACCACGGCGGCTGCCGGCCGTCAACCGACGCCGCTGCCGGCCGTGTACGAGCTGTTTCCGGTGTTGCAGGAACGCCGCCGGCAGACGGCGGGATCGCTCTCGGGGGGCGAACAGCAGATGCTGGCCATCGCGCGTGCCTTGGTGACGAACCCGAAGCTGCTGCTGCTGGACGAGCCCTCCGCGGGGCTCGCCTCAGGCATCACGCGCACGCTGATTGCCACCATCGCCCGCATTCGGCACAGCGGCGTCGCGATTGTGCTGGTCGAGCAAAACATGGAGATCGCACGCGCTCTCGGCGAGCGATGCTGCATGCTCAGCGCCGGCCGGCTCGCTTGGTCGGGCTCGATGCACGAAGCAATAGAAAGAAACGAAGCCGAACGCGTGTATTTCGGTGAACATCGGCAAAGTCGTCCAGCGGAGGGTTGATATCAGGCGAAGCCCAAGAACTCCGCCGCTTGTCCCGCTAATCTGCGCTCAGTAAGTTCGTTGCGGGGTCGTAGCCCGCATGAGCGAAGCGACATGCGGGTGGCGAGAGGAAACCCGGATATCGCTTCGCTCATCCGGGCTACGGCTCAACGAGCAGCAGGTAACAATGGCCGCGTTGTTCAGCGTTGGATTTCCCACGGGAATGGAAGGCTTGACCTATCCCATCCCGTTTTCAAATCCCGAGGATTTGGTGCGTATCGCCAAGCACGCCGAAGCGCTCGGCTATCACTCGGTGTGGGGCAACGATCATATGACTACCCAGCATTACGTGCGGGCGGAGTTTCCGGTTCCGCCGCGTTTCTGGGAGCCACTGGTTACGTACGCGTATCTCGCCGCTCATACCAGTACGCTTCGTTTCGGCACCGGCGTTCTCGTCCTGCCGATGCGCCGCGACATTGTGGTCACCGCCAAGCAGATCGCCACGCTCGACCATCTCAGCAATGGCCGGGCGGAAATCGGGGTCGGGATCGGCGCCTACCGGGAGGAGTTCGAGGCGCTCAATCCGGCGAGCCGAGTTCATCGCGGCGACATGGTCGAGGAAGGCGTGCGCGCGTTGCGGCTCCTGTTCTCGCAGCGTGAGGCGTCGTTCGAGGGCAAATACTACAAATTCAAGGATGTCGAGCTGTTCCCGAAGCCGAAGCAGCACAAATTGCCGATCTATTTCGGGGGCAATAATGCGGCCCATCTTCAGCGCACTGCTTTGTCCGGCGACGGCTGGATTCCCGCGGCGATGCCGCAACAGACGCTGCGTCGAATGGTGGCGGAGCTCAAGGAGATGACGGAGAAAGCCGGACGAGAATTTTCGGAGTTGGAGATCGCGCCGCAATACATCGTGCATGTCGGTCGCGACCAGGAGAAGGCCGTCGCGCGGTTCCGCCAGAGCCAGATGTACAAGCATCTTGAATCGCTCAAAAAGTCGACGCTCAAAGGCCAGGCTTCGCTCAATCCGGAAGACGTCAATCTGGTCGGGAGCATCGAGACCGTCATCGCGCGCGCCATGGCTCTGCGCGAAGCCGGTGTGACGCATTTCCTCGGGCTATTCTTCGCCGCCAACAGCGTTCCCGAGCTGCTCGATCAGATGCAGATTTTCGCGCAAGAAGTCCGCCCCAAAATCACGTGACACTATCGGTGACGGTCAATCAATCGGCGGCAATCGGACAGCGCTCTCTGGGCGATCCCAGCCTCTTGTGGCCGCTTGATCCGCCGCTCCTGCGCGGCTGCCCGCGCACCAGCACGCCGGAGATGCAATATCCGCTGGAGATCGACTTCGACTATGGGAACGTTGCCAAGGATATCTTTCGCCAGCCGCCGCTGCCGGGTCTTTACCGCTGGGCGCCGCTCCTCCCGCCGCTTGCAGCGGGGCTGTCATTGGGCGAAGGCGGAACCGCGCTCGTCGAGAGCGACGCCATGGGCCGCTGGGCCGGTCTTCAAGGTCCGATCTGGCTCAAGGACGAAAGCCGCAATCCGACCTGGAGCCATAAGGACCGGTTGAACTACTGCATCGTCTCGACGGCCTTGGCGAACGGCGCGCGCGGCATCGCGGTTGCATCGAGCGGAAACCACGGCGTCTCCGCGGCAGCTTACGCGCGGCGCGCAGGCTTGCGCTGCGTCGTCATCTCCACTCCCGGTGCGCAGAGCGCGTTTGAGCATTTTCAGGCCGCGCTGGGCAGCGACTTCCTGCTGGTGCCGCCCGATGAGCGCTGGCCCACGCTCAACCGCATTGTCGATGAAACCGGCTTCATGCCGGCGAGCAATCTCACTCGCTTCCACACCGGCAATCCGTTCGGACCCGAAGGCTACAAGACCATCGCCTATGAGATTTTCAGCCAGCTTGGCGGCCGTGTCCCCGGCACCGTTGTCCTGCCAACGGGCTACGGCGAGCTTTTGTTCGGTGTAGCCA
>CATPCO010000292.1 GCA_955652925.1 uncultured Xanthobacteraceae bacterium
CCGTTCCCGATGCGCTCGTCGATGAGATTGCGCTCGTCGGATCAGCCGATCGCATTCGCGACCGGTTGGCGGCCTGGAAGGATGCCGGCAAACAGCGGCATGTCGATTCCATGCTGCTGCGCGGCAACACCACCACCGAAGCGCTGCGGCTGATCGCTGAGGCCGTTCTCTGAGCCAATCGTTATTTCACGACGCATGATCATTTGCGTCGAACGCGCGGGCTGTCCATGACCACGTCGCCGTAGCCCGGGTGGAGCGCAGCGACACCCGGGAGCGCGCTTTCCCGCATTTCGCTTGCGCTCAACGCGGGCTACACTTGCGATTGCGGTGCTGCCCGGCCCCCGACGGGACCAGGCGTCGGAACTATCGCGCCCTCGTCCCTCCCCGGTTCCAGCCCCAGCCGGGTTCGCCATAGATGTCGAAGCCCTTGTCCTTCACCACCACGGTGTCTTCAAGCTTGATGAATCCGCGCTGGGGGTGTTGGAGCGTGGTCTCGACCGAGACAACCATCCCGGTTTCGAGCGGACGGTTCGCATCATAGGCATCGTAGGGCACGGGCCCGCTTGCAGTGAGGCGCGGCGCCTCGTGGCTGACGAGCCCCATGCCGTGGGCGAGAAAATGCATATGGTTGTGATGCTTTGATTTCTTCACCAGCGGCTCGGCCGCGCCGTAGATCACGCTGCCCATGGCGCCTGCCTTGATCGGCTTCATGGCCGCGCGCTGAATGTCCTCGATCTCGCCGAGGAGGTCTTGCAGCTCGGCGTCGGGCTCGCCATGGATGGCCATGCGGCAGAGGTCGCCGATATAGCCATGATAATTGCCGCCGGAGTCGAGCGAGAGGATGTCGCCCTCGCCCCATTTCTGCTCCGACGGCGCGCGGTTGAGACTCGATCCCGCAGTGATCAGGCAATAATCGAAAGTGAGCCCGCGGTTGGTCTCCTCGCGCCGCAGCGCTTCGCTCAGTTCCCGCTTGGTGGCGCCGGGAGCGTGATTGGCAATCACCGCCAACATGGAATCGATCACCCCTTCGGAGGCGGTGCGCAGCTGTTCGAGCTCGGCCGGGGACTTCACCGCACGCAACCGCTCGAGCACGAACACCGCATCTTCGATCTCGCTGTTGGGAAAGGCCTTGCGCAGCGCGGCGGCCGCGTCGGCCGGGAGAAACGAGAGCTCGGCGGCGATCTTTCCGGTCTTGCAGCCGGCGCGCCGGATGTAATCGATCGCCTTCTCCATCGCATCGAGCGAGCCCGAGGATTTGGTATCGAGCTCGGAGACCCAGAACGGCTTGTTTTCATTCTGGTAAGTCTCCATGCGATGACCGAAATAGCCGGTCTTTTGCCGCCCTCCTTTCGGATACACGAGTACCGGCAGGTATCGGCTCAATCCCATCGCATCCATGCTTTCAAAGAAGAAAGCGCGGTGGCCGCCGAGCAGATATTGCACATTGTGCTTCGATGTCGCGCAGAGAATGTCGATGCCGGCCTCATCCATCAAGCGGTCAAGCCGGTCGGCGTCGAACGGGATGGCGGATTGAATCTTTGCGGGCTTGTCGAGCATGAATGAATCTCCTTTAGGCTGGGGAAGTGTCATCCCGGGGCGCGGCCTTAAGCCGCGAACCCGGGATCCATAACCCCGTCTGTGGTTATGGATCCCGGGTTGCCTCGCTGCGCTCGGCCCCCGGAATGACGATGTCGGCTGGGTCGGATCAGTTTCAAGGAATCGCTCTATTAGTTCCGATAGCTCGGGTCGATGCGGTCGAGCATGCGCAGATAGGCCGGCCAATCGGCCGAGCCGCGGCCGCTGTCGTGGCGCTCGTACTGCTGCACTGTTTTGCGGCAGACCTCCGCCGGGATTTCAATCAGCTCGTCACCGGTCGACATCATGGCCAATTGGATTTCCGCCGCTTCGAGCAGATGTTTCATGAGAGTAAAGGCGTCGCGCGCGGTCTTGCCGAGCGTGAGCACGCCGTGATTGTGCATGATCATGGCACGGTTGTTGCCAAGATGCGCAAGCAGGCGCTCGCGCTCGCCGAAATCCTCGGTGATGCCTTCGTAGGGGTGATAGCCGATCGAGCCGAAGAAACGCACCGCCTCCTGCGAGAGCATGCGCAGCCCGCTTTTGAGGCCGGAGATTGCCATTCCGGTCCGGGTGTGCACGTGGACCGCGCAATTAACGTCAGGACGGCCGCGCAGGACCCCGCCATGGAGCGTGAACCCCGGACGATTGACGCCTGCCCGCTCGTCGAGATCGGCATCCATGTCGACCTTCACCAGGTTCGAAGCCGTGACCTCGGCCCAGAGCAGCTCGTGCCGCTTCATGAGAAATTTTCGCTCCTCCCCGGGCACGCGCATGGAGCAATGGTTGTAGATGACGTCGTCCCAGCCATGATGCGCGACAAGGCGATATACCGCGGCGAGGTCGACGCGCGCCTGCCATTCAGCGGGCGGGATCGAGGCAGCCACATCTTTAGAAGCAGCGGCGTGAATGTTCATGGCAGCACCGGAATGCAAGGTGAGGGGATGGGGATGTTATCGGTTCGCAGCGCTGCTGTCGCCTGGGTTTTCTCGTCCGGCGTGATCAGCGGCTCAAGCCCAGATCGCGATGAAAAAACGCTGCGAATTTGCAAATTTTTCTTGACTACTAAACGCAACTATAGTAACTACGTAGGCTGGAATCCTGCGCCGGGCATGACGCTCGGCGCATCCTGC
>CATPCO010000293.1 GCA_955652925.1 uncultured Xanthobacteraceae bacterium
AGCGTAAATCCGGGACCAAACCTGGGCCCCGGATTACGCGATGCCCGATGAAAGCCAACCATCCTGCAACGCAGGTGCGGTGCATCGCGCAATCCGGGCTACAGCACCGCAGTGCCGTCAGAGTCAGCGCGCATGCTCGCGGCGTTCTCGCAAGAAGGCGAGGAATTCAAGACCTTCGCGCAATCTCCGCTTGAACATATCGGAGCTGCGCGCCATCTCACAGACTAGCGCCGCAATCTTCGGCGCACGGAAATAGAAGCGCCGGTAAAATTCGTCGACCGAGGCGAAGATCTCCGAGTGGCTGAGATGGGGATAGTGTAGCGGAGCAATTTGTACGCCCCGACCGTTGATCAGCTCGGCATTGGCCGTATCGAGCCAACCGTTTTCGAGCGCCTCTTTGTACAAGCGCGTGCCAGGGTAGGGCGCAGCGAGCGAGACCTGGAGGGTATGAGGATTGATCTGCGTCGCGAAACGGATGGTCTCTTCGATGGTCTCGCGGGTCTCGCCGGGCAGGCCCAGGATGAAGGTGCCGTGTATGGTAATTCCGAGCTCGTGGCAATCCTTGGTGAACTGCCGTGCAACATCGATCCGAACGCCCTTGCGAATGTTATGCAGAATCTGCTGATTGCCGGATTCGTAGCCTACGAGCAAAAGCCGTAAACCATTGTCGCGCATGACCTTCAGCGTCGCGCGAGGGACGTTTGCCTTCGCATTGCATGACCAGGTCATCCCCATCTTTCCCAACTCACGCGCAATCGCCTCGGCGCGGGGGCGGTCGTCGGTGAAGGTATCATCATCGAAAAAGAACTCCTTCACTTGCGGGAAGGCCTGCCGTGCCCATCGCAGCTCCGCCATGACATGGTCTACGCTGCGGGTGCGATAGCGATGGCCTCCGACCGTCTGCGGCCACAGACAGAAAGTGCATCGGGACTTGCAGCCGCGCCCGGTATAGAAAGACAGGTAAGGATGTTTGAGATATCCGATAAAATAGTTCTCGATCCGCAAATCACGCTTATAAACAGGGCTGACGAACGGCAGCTCGTCCATGTCTTCGATGAGCCGGCGCGGAGGATTGTGGGTGATGACGCCACTGCGATTTCGGTACGAGAGGCCGGAGATGGTGTTCAATTCACGGCCCTCACACACCTCCTTGATCGTGAAATCAAAGTCGTTTCCCGCGACGAAATCGATCGCATCGGACGCATTAAGGCTTGCCTCGGGCTCAACGGCGACGTTGGCGCCCACAAACCCGGCCGTGAGTTTCGGATTTGACGTCTTGAGCGCAGCCAAAGCACGCACATCCGACGCGAAAGTCGGCGTTGACGTATGCAGGACCGCGAAATCGAAGCTGCGCGACTGGGCCAGGATCTCGGGGAGCTCAATTTCGTGGGGAGGGGCGTCGATGAGTTTACTGTCCGGCACAAGCGCCGCCGCCTGCGCGAGCCAAGTCGGAAACCAGAATGATCTGATCTCGCGCCGCGCCTGATAGCGCGCGCCGGCCCCTCCGTCGAATCCCCCGTACGAGGGAGCTTGCAGGAATAGTGCTCGCGCCATGTGCTATTTCTCGATCTGTGCCAAGGAGCCGTCGGACGTGAGGCGGTATCGATGGCCGCGCCAGGATACCGTCGCCCCAAAGAAACTGGCTGTATAAACTGTAAAAAGCATCAAGTCCTGCAGCGGGATGAGCCAGTAGGGCTGCCGCTCAAGTCCGTACGCTCGTTCGACGCAATAGCACAGTGCGGCGCGGCAGCCGAGCGCGAGGCCTGCAATCAGCAGCGCACCTTGCGCGCCCAGGAGCGCGGCAAGCAGTGCCAGCGGGAGGGGATGGGTGAGGATTGAACCGACATAGCCGATCGGGTCGATACTCCTGATGGTACGGGCGAACCTGATTTGCCGCCCAATCAACGCTGCGAGATTGTTCTCGAAGCACACATGACCGACCGTGAAGTTCGGAATGATGACGTCAGAGCCGGCTGACCGTACGGCTTGTCCGATCATGTAATCATCGGCCATGCATTCACTGAAGGCTGCAAAGCCACCAATCCGCCGCAGCATCTGGCGGCTGAGCGCGAGGGTCGCACCGAAACAAGGTTGTGCCAGGCCGAGGCCAAGCCCCACGATCACTTCCGGAATGAAATGAGTATTGATCGCCAGGGCGGAAACCCGCGACCACAAACCCGCCCCCCCGAGACCGTGATAAAGGCATGTCACCGCGCCCACACCAAGCTGCTGCAGTTCGGCGACGACTCGGCGCAGGTATTTCGGCGCAACCTGAATGTCACTGTCGGAGACAAGAACGACGTCATGGCGAATCGATGACGTCATGTTTATGAGGTTGGAGACTTTGCGATTGGAGCCGTGCTCATGGGGGTCGATCGCAAGCGTGATCTCCCTTTCCGGAAATGCGGTCTTGAGGCGCTCTACCATCTCGATTGCAGGATCGTCCCGATCGTGCGTGCCGAAGACGAGCTGGATCGGCCCTGGATAGTCCTGATTGCAAAATGATGCGAACCGCTCATACAGATGCGGCTCCGGACCGTGCAGCGGCTTGAGGATCGTCACCCCAGGAGCGGCGCCAAGATTGGCCTCGCGGCCGCGAGCAAACCGCAGTACAAGGAAACAGGCCCCCGCCAGATAGAAGCAGCCGACGGCCGCCGCCGCGAGGCAAACATCGGCGATCCAGACGAGTGATGATGGCGCGCTGAGCATAAACGTTGTCCGCTCTTCGGCGACTCAGGTTTCACAGCACCCGAACCGTAGCGCCGTTCGAGCATCTGGCGTGACAAGAATACGTGGATGCGATCCCGGCGCAGGGTATCTCGCCTCAGCGCAGGCCCATTATGCGCCAAAACCATCAGGGAGATAAACAGGTTTTCCCCAACGCGGCGAGCATATTGTATTACGGGTATGGACGGCGAGCCCGACGCCGGCTCGAATCCCTACCGGCTCAAGTGCATGGGGAGCAATTGTCGCAGTCCTGATAGTTCGTGCGCTCCGGCAACGTGACTTACTGCAGGTACTCGCGCCAGCGGGGCCCCCGCCAGGCGATCGCGCCCCGCACGTTGCGATCATCATCCCCATGCGGAATGAAGCCGCAATCATCGGCGCCGCGAGCGAAACGGGCCAAACTATGCCAGTTGATCGGCTTGCTCTGCGAGCTGACGGGCAAGACGAGGCGAAACATGTTTCGCCAGCCTGGCGTTTGCTTGCCGCCAAACCGGAATCGCCGCTTCCAGACCGCGCGCTCCGCGCTCGGTGAGCCACACGGCCCGGCGCCGCAGGTCAGTCTCGACCAGGGCGATTTCGATCAGTCCCTTCTCGAATGACGCTGGCAAGGTCGTGGCACATGGCACCTCGACCATATTGGTCCTGAGCGGTTCAACATGAGCCAGTTTACGGGATTGCCGTGCACGCGTAGGCGTGGTCGATCAGCCGCACGGCCCGTGCGCAATCATGCACGCTCACGGGCGGCGCCGCACCGCGCCGCCAGTGGTCGAGCGCATCGCGTAGTGCCGTGAAATAGGGTGCTAAGGTGCCAGTATCGTGAAAAATCTCGTCACCTTGTGCAGTGGCGAGTTTCAGGACACCGTCTTTCATCGTGAGGATGCCGTCGCGGCCGGCAATCTTCCACTCACCGTCGGTGCCGTCACGGGGAAAACCATTGCCGACCTCGACGGTGCCGAGGATCCCGCTCGCGGAACGAAGGATGACAGAGGCATAGTCCTCGACAGCCTTGCCGTGCGCGCGCCGGCTCAACTGCGCGCCGGTCACCTGCGCCTCCTCACCGGTCAGGTGGAGGAACATGTCCAGACCGTGCGGGCCCAGGTTGCGCAGGCACCCGCCGCCCGCCTCGACCGGATCGAGCATCCACGCGCAATCCCACGCGGGATAGCGCTCCGGCCCCGGCCGGTTGATCCGGACATAGATGTGTGACAGCGGACCCAATCGCCCCGCATCGATCATTTCGCGGGCGCGCCTGGCAAACGGCATATATCTTTGTGCAAGGGGCACGGCCACGAAGGCGTTGAGCTGTGCAGCTTTTGCCGCCACGCCGTCCACCTCGACTGCATTGATCCCCATTGGCTTTTCCATCAGGAAGGGCAAGCCGGCATCGAGCAGGTCGTGCGCGATTGCCGCCATCTGGCGGTGCCGCCCCAGTGCGATCACGAAAT
>CATPCO010000294.1 GCA_955652925.1 uncultured Xanthobacteraceae bacterium
GCAGTCGGCAATACACCGGAAGAATTCGCCGCCGCAATCCAAGCCGATCTGCCGGTCGCACGCTCCGCCGTGGAGGCCGCGGGTCTGTTGCGGAAATAGCAGTGGAAGAAAGAGCCCTACTGCGTGCGCGAGTATCATTGACAAGCATGGCGAATGGTTTCAATAGCGCGGCGACACGCATCAGGGGCGGACGATGAAAGCAGCAGTGATCGAGAAACAAGGAGGCATCGAGAATATCGTCTACCGCGATTTTCCCGATCCGAAGATCGCGCCGGGCGACCTGCTGATCCGCGTCAAGGCGTGCGGGCTCAACTATTTCGATATTTTCGTCCGCCGCGGCATGCCCGGTCTGCCGGTACCCATGCCGTGGATCTCCGGCGGGGATGTCGCAGGGGAAGTGGCGGCAGTGGGCGCGGATGTCAGCGGCTGGAAGGTCGGCGACCGGTGTCTGGTCGATCCGCTCACCAATGAAGGCATGATGGGAGAAACAGTGCAGGGGGGAATGGCCGAGCTATGCCGGGTCCCGCACGACTACGTCATTGCGCTCGATCCGCGGCTTACCTTTGAGGAGGCCGCGACTATCCCTGCAAATTACGGAACCACCTATCGCATGCTGTTCACCAATGGCGACCTGCAGCCCAATGATCTCGTGCTCGTTCTCGGTGCGAGCGGCGGGGTTGGAACGGCCGCGGTCCAGGTGGTCAAAGCGCACGGTGGGCGGGTGATTGCGTGCGCAGGAACGGATGAGAAATGCGCGCGCTTGCAGGAACTCGGCGCCGACTACACCATCAATTACAGCACGCACGATTTTTCACGCGAGGCGTGGCGCATCAGCGGCAAGCAGGGGGTCGACATCTGCGTGAATTTCACCGGCGGCGACACCTGGAATCCCTCCATCCGAACACTCAAGCAGCACGGCAAGCTGTTGACCTGCGGCGCCACCGCGGGCTTCGATGCGAGTACCGACATTCGCTACGTCTGGCAGCGTGAGATCAGGATCTGCGGCTCGAACGGCTATACCAAAGAGGACGTCACGCAAGGGATGGTCGAAATTGCCGAAGGTCGCGTCAAGAAGCCGCCGTTCCGCGCTTTCCCGCTTTGCAAGCTCGGGGAGGCGGAAGCCATCATGGAAGCGCGGGATTTCTTTGGCAAAATTGTCATGATCCCTTAGGGAGAGACCAATGGGTACGGTCAAGCAGGGTTGGAACGGGCGATTTTTCGAGGATTTCCAGGTTGGCGACGTCTACCGCAGCCGGCTCGGACGCACCATCACCGAAACTGACAATATTCAGTTCACGATGATCACCAACAATACCAACCAGATTCATTTCAATGCGGATTACGCGAGCCGCACGGAGTTCAAGCGGCCCTTGGTCAACAGCGCGCTTACGCTTGCGGTCGTTGCTGGTTTGGGCGTGTCGGATTTGAGCGAGAACGGGTTTGCTCTCGGATGGGATTACATCAAACTGCCCAACCCGGTATTCCCCGGCGACACGCTTTATTCGGAGTCGGAAGTGATCAGCGTGCGTGAATCGAAATCGCGGCCCGCGCAGGGCGTGGTAAAGGTTCGCACCCGCGGGGTCAATCAGAGCGGATCGGTGGTGATCGAGTACGAGCGCTCCATCATGGTGTGGAAGAAAGCGCACGCGCCGCTGATCGCGCTGTTCCCCGAGGCCAAGCATGCGTGAGCAAGTTTTGCCGCTCGACGGCGTCACCGTCATTGAGCTGGGACACAGCGTGGCGGCGCCTTACGCTGGTGAAATTCTCGGCGATCTTGGCGCCGATGTGATCAAGATCGAGAAGCTTGACGGCGACGATGCCCGCAAATGGGGGCCGCCCTTTTGGGGTGATGCGTCTGCGACCTTCCAGAGCTTCAATCGCAACAAGCGCTCGGTCGTGGTGAACCTCAAGGACAACGCCGAACGCGAACGGCTGCGCAAGCTCATCCTCGAGCGTGCCGACGTGGTCATTCAAAACCTGCGCCCGGGATCGGCGGCGGAATTCGGTCTCGATGCGGACGCGCTGAGGAAACTCAAACCTTCGCTCATCTACTGCAGCATCGGTGCGTTTGGAGCCGTGGGGCCGCTCAAGGATCGTCCCGGCTACGACCCCCTGATGCAGGCCTTCGGCGGACTGATGAGCGTGACAGGGGAGCCGGACCAGCGCCCGGTGCGCGTGGGGACCTCGGTCATGGACATGGCGACCGGCATGTGGTCCGTGATCGGCGTGCTCGCCGCACTTCTCCAGCGCCGCGAAAGCGGGAATGGGATGTCCATCAATACCTCGCTGCTTGAATCCGCGCTCGGGTGGATGTGCTACCATGCCGCGAATTATCAAGCCTCGGGCGAGCTGCCGAAGCGGCAAGGCTCCGGTGTGGCCATGATCGCGCCCTATCGCGGCTATGCGTCGAGCGACGGACTGATTGTGATCGCCGCCGGCAACGACAAGCTGTTCGCCGCGCTGGCGCGTGCGCTCGGCCGCACCGAATGGGTCGAGGATGCGCGCTTCCGGAGCAATCCGGACCGGGTAGTGAACCGCGACACGCTCAATCGGTCGATCGAAGAGCTGATTTCCACACGCACCAACAAGGAATGGGCGGCGATCCTGGACCAGGCAGGCGTGCCCAATGCGCCGATGCAGACCATTGCCGAGGTGCTGGAACATCCGCAGACAAAGGCTCTGGGCATTCTTCAGCAAAGTCCGCAATGCGACATTGCGCTGCTCGGCCTGCCGCTTTCGCTCGATGGAGTGCGGCCGGCCTTTCGGCGCTCCCCGCCCGCATTGGGCGCCCACACCGAGGAGATCTTTTGCGAGCACTCCGCCGCGGCAGCGAAACGATGAGCCTCAAACGGCATTGTCCGCAAGGACAAGGAAGGACGCGATGAACGTGATGCAAGGCGTGCCGGAAGAGGCGGTGCAGTTGCCGCTCGGCGAAACCTACCCTGAAATCCGCGATCTGGTGCGGCGCATCTGCTCGGATTTCCCCGGCAGCTACTGGCGCAAGCTCGATGAGGAGCAGGCCTATCCCACGCAATTCGTCGCGGCTCTGACCAAAGCCGGACTATTGGCGGCGCTCATTCCAGAGGAATACGGCGGGCTTGGTCTGCCGTTAAGCGCGGCGGCGGCAACGCTCGAGGAAATTCATGGCAGCGGCTGTAACGCCGGCGCCTGCCATGCGCAGATGTACATCATGGGCACCTTGTTGCGTTACGGCAGTCCTGCGCAGAAAGAGAAATATCTGCCCGAAATCTCCTCGGGAAAACTGCGCCTGCAAGCTTTCGGGGTGACGGAGCCGACCAGCGGAAGCGACACCACCAAGCTCAAGACCCGGGCGGAGCGGCGGGGAGATCACTACGTCGTCAACGGCCAGAAAGTGTGGACCTCGCGCGCGCTGCAATCAGACCTGATGCTGCTGTTGGCGCGCACCACGCCGCTCGATCAGGTGAAGAAGAAGGGCGAGGGGCTTTCGGTCTTTCTGGTGGACATCAAGTCGTCGCTGGGGCGCGGGCTCGAGATCAAGCCGCTGCGCGCGATGATCAATCACAATACCACCGAGGTGTTTTTCGATGCGCTGCGGGTGCCGGCCGAGAACCTGA
>CATPCO010000295.1 GCA_955652925.1 uncultured Xanthobacteraceae bacterium
GTCTACGAGGAGCCGAAGAAAGCCGACTACCGGCCGATCTATGACCGGCTGAAACAGCGCAAGGTGCTCGAGACCCTGCAGCAGTTTCTTTCACCCTTGAAGCTGCCCCGCAAGCTTACGGTAAAGACGGGGGAATGCGGCGGTAATCCGTTTGCGCCGTACACTCCCGGCGGTCCCGTGACCATCTGCTACGAGTTCGTCGCCTTGGTCGAACAAGCACAGCCACCGGGACAAATTGGGGCCATTGGGCCGCAATTGATCACGCGAGAGATGGCCGTCGTTGGTCCGTTCGTAGAGGAGGCCCTGCATGATGTCGCCCTCGGCGTTTTCGACATGCTTGAGGTGCCGGTTTGGGGCAGAGCGGAAGATGCGGCCGATTATGTCGCCGCATTTGTGATGCTGCAATTCGGGACCGATGTTGCGCGCAAGACGGTTTTCGGAACGGCATGGTTCCTCAACGTGCTGGACATCGCGCTTCGCAACAGCTCGAACACGATGTCGAATGTGAATTATCTGGATGCCGTGCGTCCGACCGTGCGGCAGCGATACTATAATATCTTGTGTATTGCGGTCGGCAGCGACCCCATCGGTTTTTCGGTCTTGCTCGCATTCAATCGGACACCAGCGATCTCGGACTTGCCGCTGGAGCGAGAGTGCACGAAAAGCGAAGAGTATCAGCAGGTCAAGGATGCCTTCACGAGGACAATCCTGAACCCCTACGTGGATCCCGGCCTGCTCAAGCAGGTGCAGAGCACGCAATGGCTCAAGGATGACTGACATGAAGCGCATTACGATCGCGGCAACACTGGGACTGGGCTTTGCCTGCGTGGCCGCCGGCACGATGATGGCCGTCGCACAGGCGCCCTCCAAGCTGCACAACAGCAAGGTCACGACCCAGTATCTCGAGCCGAAATACGAGCAGATTTATCTCAAGCTGAAACGGCGCCAGATTCTTGAGGAGCTCGATGCGCTGCTGTCACCGGTCCGGCTCAAGCACGAGATCACGCTGTCGGTGGAGGAGGGGGATGAGAGTTGCAAAGGACCGAATTCCTATTACTCGCCCGAGGAATATAAGCTTCGCCTTTGCTACTCGTGGTTCGACTTTCTCGAGAATGAAGCCTCAGTCGAATTCAAGCGCAACCCCGGCGAGCCGTTCACGGACTTGACCCCCGGCCTGGTCCCCGGATTTACGCGCGCCGAAGTCATTCTCGGCGGCACCGTGGGCGTGACGCTGCACGAGATGGGCCATGCCATCTTCCACATTCAGGGGATTCCGCGTCTCGGGCGCGAGGAGGACGCCGCGGACATGATCGCCGGCTTCATGATGATGCAGTTCGGCAGTTCCGTGGCTCTGACCACCATCAAGGGAACCTACAACGTGTGGCACCACTTCAACGCCCTTGATCTGCGCAACAACAAAAGCGTTCCTTCTCCTGCCGCGGAAGCTGATGTTCACAGCCTCAGCGGGCAGCGAGCAGTCAACTTCCTGTGCATGGCCTATGGCGGGGACCCGGCCACATTCAACCAATTGGCGGACGCGCTGTTGCCGCCGGTGCGCAAGCCCAACTGCGCGAATGAATACCACCAGGCCGACATAGCGTTCCGCAAGACAGTGTTGCCCGATATCGACCAGGAGCTGATGAAAAAGGTCCGAGCCATGAAGATTCTCCGGCCGGAGGACTTCAAGCTCTGATCGTGCGCCAAATCCTTCGCCGCCCTGACTTGCAGGCCCCGATTGGCCGCCGAATGTATGGGGCTTTCATTCATGCCCGGTACGGCGCACCCACGCCGGACTCCGCGCCGGCGTGCCGCTGAAATCCGGCAATTTCCGTCAGCTCTTGCGTTTTGCGGCGTGCTTTGAATGAAGCAACATCTCATAATCCTCGCGCGTACGGCGAGCGTAGAGCATTGCGAATGAGGCGAGCGCGTCGTCGAACGCGCCGCTCTTGCCCATATAGCCGGCAAGGACTACCGGATCGGCCGAGCGGGCGTGGGCGCGCGCCAGAGTGCGTCCGCAGAGATTGGCGTAGCTCGACAGCGCCTCCTCTTCCACGAGCTCGCCGAGCGATCCAAGCCGGCGGTTCTTGAGGTGCCGGACGTAGAAGTTCCGTGCCGGCGCGCCGTCCTCCGTCCATCCCAGAAAGATGTCGCTTGCTGCCTGCATCGTGCGCTGGCCTTCGACCACGCGCCGGCCGGGATGGCCGCGGAATTTTATTCCGAGACACTCCAACGCCGAGCTGCGTGCTTCCTTGAGTTGAAGGAACAGCGGCGCGCCGCCGGGGCTCATGAACAGACCGATCGCGCAGAACGTTCCCACGCTGCCGACAAAACAACATTTGAATAACACGTACTTCACCGAATAAATATAAAAAAAATAGAGCAGCTCCGGCGGCAGCCGGCGACGATAGAATTCGAACACGCGTCCGGCGTCGAGGCGATGCCGCCGGTCGGCGCCCTTGGTCAAATGGTAGATCAGAGGGGGCCGGTCCGCGATGCGGCCGCCTTTGACCAGATGCGGAAAATTGTCATCCTCTTCCAGGTGCCGCTCAGCCTTGGAGACGATCGCCGCGAGCTTTCGCCGTAGCGATGGAGTCTCGATGCGTCTGATTTCACGATTGAGATCGATCTTGCTGTGCCAGATTTCGAGCGGCGTGAGTTTGGCGAGACGGCCGATATGGACACGGTAGGCTTTCGCCGCGCTCGCGGTGAGCAATCGCGCGCGTCTTTTTGAGAGTTTGGCAGCGAGCGCTGCCACCGCGACGCTCGCCGTCAATCTTTTCAGGTCCACGCTGAAATCCACTCCCGGCAGAGTCTCGTCAAAATCGTTGATGTCGAACAGGATGTTCTCCTCCGGAGTGGCAAACGCACCGAAATTCAGAAGGTGGCAATCGCCGCAGGCCTGAACCGCAATGCCGGCGCTGGCCTGA
>CATPCO010000296.1 GCA_955652925.1 uncultured Xanthobacteraceae bacterium
GCCCGGACCATTGCCGGCGACCAGCACGCGCTTGCCTTCGAGCACAAAAAAGATCGGCAGGCGCGCAAGCGGCCGCATGCCAACCAGCTGGACCTCTCCCGGTCCCGCAACGCCGTTCGTCGAGGTCAAGGATTCCATGCAGCCGCCGATACAAGCGCCGTGCCAACACCCTGCAGCTGAGTTTTCGGCGCAGTGGTGAGATGACTGCCTTACTTAGCGGCAGATCGCATCAAGAATGTGCAGGGTCTCCCACAGGTTGCGGTCAGCGCTCAGCGAGACCCAACCGTGCGACGTACGTCAGGCGTGCTTGATGAACGTGCCGTTGTTCAGCTCGGCGACCGCTTGTTCCAGCTGCGCCCGGGTGTTCATTACGATCGGCCCGTACCACGCGACCGGCTCCTCAATCGGCTTGCCGGAGACCAAAAGGAAGCGAATGCCTTCCTCCCCGGCCTGAACCGTCACTTCGTCGCCGCGATCAAATACGACGAGGGAGCGGTTTCCCGTTCGCTCGCGGAGCAACGTTTCGCCGGCCTCCTTTTCCGTGAGCACGCCGAAGGGCTTCGATGCAGCGGCGAAAGTTCCGGAGCCATCGAACACGTAAGCGAAGGCGTGGCGGTCGGTCTCGACCGGCAGGCTCTTGCGGCGGCCGGGCGGCACCCAGACATCAAGATAGCGAGGGTCCGCGGCGACCCCTTCCACCGGCCCGCGCTTGCCCCAGAACTCACCGCAGACCACGCGCACGCGGGTGCCGTCGTCATCGGTGATTTCCGGAATCTCGGCGGCCTTGATGTCCTGATAACGCGGCGCCGTCATTTTGAGCGTGGAGGGAAGATTGGCCCACAACTGAAAGCCGTGCATGCGCCCCCGCGGATCGCCCTGCGGCATTTCCTGATGCAGAATGCCGCTGCCGGCGGTCATCCACTGCACGTCGCCCGCTCCCAATTTGCCGCGATTGCCCAGGCTGTCGCCATGCTCGACGGTGCCGGCAAGCACGTAGGTTATGGTTTCGATCCCGCGATGCGGATGCCAGGGAAAACCGGCGCGGTAATCATCGGGGCGGTCGTTGCGGAAATCGTCAAGCAGCAGGAATGGGTCGAACTCGCCGGTATCTCCGAAGCCAAAGGCGCGGCGCAGCTTCACGCCTGCGCCTTCCATCGTGGGCGTTGATTCAACGATACGTCTTACGGGCCGAATGGACATCTGGATTTGCCTGATTGTTATTGATGATCTCGGCCTTACATAGATCGCCAACTGCCCGCGGCAAGAAGGCACATCAGTGATACTGTATAAAGCGTGCCTAGCTCGCCACCAGGACGTCGGCCTTGAACAGGGCCGCGCGCTCGCTCGCGCCGGCAAACGGCGAGCCCTCCTCGAACCAGGAGCGCGGAGCGGGCTGGCCCCACAGCGTCTGGCGGCGTGGGTCGCGCAATGACCAGCGGATCGGCTCGTGGTCGGGGTCCATGGTCTGATAGTCGGACGTGTAGAATTCGATCCGATGGCCATCGGGGCAGCGCACGTACAGAAAGAACGCGTTCGAGATGCCGTGCCGGCCGGGGCCGCGCTCCAGATTTGAGAGATAGCCCGTGGTCGCCATCAGATCGCAGAGATGAATGATGTGCATGGCGGTGGGCACCCAGTAAGCGAAATGGTGCAGGCGCGGTCCCCTGCCGTTGGTGAGCGCGAGGTCGTGCACGTTGCCCTTGCGATGCAGCCAGGCGGCCGCAACGCGTCCGTTCGGCCCATCCTCCTGCGCATATTCGGTGAGCCGGAAGCCTAGCGAAACGTAAAAATTCATCGCGCCCTGCACGTCGGGCGCAAAAATATTGAAATGATCGAGCCGCTGCGGATGCACGCCTTTATGATGGGCGTACTGCTGCAGCAGCCTCTCGCGCGTTTCCATCTTGAAGCAGAGCTCGACCGGCATCCCGAGCGGATCAACGGCCGCGAGCGTGCGGCCCTGATAGGGACGCTCGACAAAAGCATGCTCGATGTCTTTGGATTCTAAGAAACGCGCCGCCCTGTCGAGGTCCTCCTCCGAGGCGAGCTTGAAGCCGAGCGCATGGGCAGCAGGTTCGCTCGCTTTTTTGAGCACCAGGGAGTGGTGCTGGCGCTCTTCTACCCCGCGCAGATAAATGGCGTCCGCCGTTCTATCCTCCACATGGAGCCCGAGGGTTTCCTCGTAGAATGCCCTGCTGCGCGCGAGGTCCGTCACCCCCAGCGTGAGATAGCTGGAACGCACGATGTTGAACGGCGGCTCGTGGACGTGCTTGGGAACAGGCTGCATGATCTCTCTGCTATCACATGCGGGTGCTGGTAGAAATCTCGGCGGCGTCGATGTCAGCGTTATTTGCTGGCCCACAGCTTACTACTTACTATTCACTGAGCTAACTAAAACCATCCTCGCCATTTGAACCAAAGCACGGGAATAATGGCGCTCAGCGCGATCACCGCAAGTCCGAACGGATATCCGGCGATCCAGTTGAGCTCCGGCATGTATTTGAAATTCATCCCGTAAATGCCGGCAACGAGGGTAGGAGGAATACCGACAACCGAAACGATCGTGAGGACCTTGAAGATGTCATTCTGCTGGATTGAGATTAATCCGAGAATCGCATCCAGCAGAAATTGGACTTTGTTGGAAAGATGGCCTTCATAGTCATTCAGCGAAGCGACGTCTTTGATCATCGCCTCCAGCCGCGCCTCGAATTCCGGGACGATCCAGCTCTTGCGCAGGCTCAGAACGAAGGGCGCAATCCGCCCGATTCCAAGCAGCGCATCGCGGGCAAGCGTCAATCGATCACCGGTGCTGCCCACCGAGGTCAGCGCCCTGCGCAAGGCGGTATTCGATCGCGCAACGTGTTTCGGGCGCGACGGATCGCCTCGAAACACAGAACGCGAGACTTTGTCGAGCTCGCCACCAAGCCTTTCCAGAGCATCCGCCCCTCGATCGACCATGATTTCCAGCAATGCCATGAATGGCGCGACCGGGCTTTGCACCGTTTCATTCTTGCTCACTCGTTCGGCTACAACGTCGAAAGCGGGAAAAGCGGCGAACCTAACCGTCACGAGAACCCTCTGGGTCAGAACAAATCCCACGGGTGACAAGTGAGCATCAGGGGTCTGGCCCTGCGCCACTGCAGGCAGGCTGAGATAGATCGTGTCTTGATCGACGGCGAGCCGGCTTGATGATTCGATCTCGCTTAGCGCTTCGAGCGAGGGAATATGGACGCGAGCCCGGGACTCGACGAACGTCTTTTCCTCATCAGAAGGATTTAACAGGTCGATCCAGACAACTTCCGGCGGCAGACCTGCTGCGCCGGCGTTTCGAATGGAAGCATCCTTTTCCCGGTAAATCGTCAGCACTGAGTTTCTCTGCGTTCAAGCTAAAGGCTCGTGCCTTCGCGCAAGTTCGGCGAGCGCCGGCTCAGCGTCATTCCTTGGCGGGCACCGTGCGCAGATAGGCCACGACGGCGTCGAGGTCGTCCGCAGAGACCGTCGAATAATAGTGGTATCCCATGGGTGGCTTGAGCCTGCTGCCGTCGCGGCTGATGCCCTCGGTAATGGCGCGCTTGATCTCGTCATCCGTCCAGCCGCCGATGCCCTTTTCCTTGCTTGGGGTGACGTTGCGCGCTGCCGAAACGCCCCATGGTCCTAACCAATCGCCGGTTGCTCTTCCTCGACGCAAACGATCTGACCGGCCGACC
>CATPCO010000297.1 GCA_955652925.1 uncultured Xanthobacteraceae bacterium
AACAGATGCTCGATGCCGGGAGCTTCCCATGCTGGCTCGCCGATGTGGAGCCGCGCGTCGCTCGGCGCTTGAACACCGCCGCCGAGGGATACTAGGGTCTAGACCCGTGAAGCGTAGGCGCGTGCCGGATTGTCGGAGCGACAACACCGATGAGTTACGTGACCATCGAATGCCCCGCCCCGGCGACCGCAGACAAATTGGCTCATTCGGTGAGTCTGATTTGCTATGGATATAATGAAGAGGAATCAATTGCTAATTTCTTCAAGCAGGCGATCGACCTTCTCGAATCGGTGGTGACCGACTACGAGATCGTCTATATCGATGATTGCTCGACCGACGGCACCTGGCAAATCGCTCAGCGCTTCGCGCGCGAGAACAACCGAATACGAATCTCTCGAAACGACCGCAACCGTAACATCGGGTTCACCTTCAAGCGTGGCGTGTCGCTGGCACAAAAGGAGTATTTGTTCTGGCAGACGATTGATTGGTCCTACGACCTCAGCGATGTTCGGATATTCCTCGAGCTCCTGGATCATTTCGGGGTGGTCGTCGGCGTCCGGCCGGTACCGATCCGACTACTGGCTTACATCCCGGTGGTGCGGTCGATATATCGTATACGCACGAGATCGGACGATTTCATCCGTGCCATGGTCTCGCTCGCCAACTACTACGTGCTGCGGTTGCTGTTCGGTCTTAATGTCCACGATTTCCAGAACATTCAGTTCCACCGAACGAAGACGCTCCAGTCATTCGAACTGCACGGCGAGAGCTCATTTCTCGGCATCGAGATGATGATCCGCGCCCGCAGCCTTGGACTTGACCTGATCGAGGTGCCGATCAAGTTCCTGCCCCGTACCAAGGGAGTTTCGAAAGGAATACGATTGAAGGCGATCTGGAAGAGCTGCCGCGACATTGCCCGCAACTGGGTCGCCTGGGGATGGCGCTTCCGTCTTGAAGGAAGAGGCGGCAAGGGGCGCATCTATCGTCTGCCCGAGCCGGCGTTTATGGACGAGAAAGTAATCGTGCTCTGTGCGCCGTTGTTCAAGAGGTTCCGTTGAATGCGCCGCTCGGACGATGGTAGCGCCAGGCTCCAAGCACGCTCGCGCGATCCCGGCGCAATCGATGCTGCGATCCGCGGCGCGCATACCATGATCGACGGGCGCAAGCAGGATTGGACCGCCCTGCTGCAGGAACTGATCCGCATTCCGAGTTGCTTCGAGGCCGAGCACGCCATCGTGCGCCGTGTTTGCGAGCATGTGGCCGCGATCGGACTGGCTCCGACCTTGGTACCGGTGGACGCCTGCGCGCTGCGCCGCCATGCCGACGCCATCGAGCCAATCAGCACGGTCGCGGGTCGCAACAACGTGATCGTTCGCCTGCCGGGACGAGGTGGCGGCCGCTCGCTTGTTCTCAACTGCCATCTCGATATTCAGCCCGCGGGGGATGCGGCGGAATGGACCCATCCACCGTTCTCCGGACATGTCGACGCCGAGACCAATACGATCTTCGGCCGCGGCGCGATGGATGACAAAGCCGGCGTCGCCATCTGCCTCGGTCTGATGCGCGTCATCGTCGAGCAGCAATTGCGGTTCGAGGGGGACCTGATATTCCAGTTCGTGCTGGAGGACGAGATCACCGGCAACGGCAGCCTCGCATGCCTGGAAGCGGGGCACGTCGGCGACGCCGCGGTCATTCTCGACGGAACACGCCCTGACCGCGCCATCGATCAGCACGCTGGGAACATGGAGTTCCGAATAGAGATGAAGGGGCGGCCGGCCTCGGTCAGCGTCTCGCATCTGGGGGTGAACGCGGCAGAGCTGCTCTCACAGATGGTGCAACACCTCCGCGATGCTTTCCTTGGCCTCAACGATACGCGCGAGCCACCCTGGACCGAGTTCCCCAGCCCGTTTCAGTTCGTCGTCCATGGCATGCACGCGGATGCTCCGCGTTTTTCCCTGCCGGTAAAGGCAAGCGCCGTCTGTTTCGTGACGTTTCCGCCGCCGGCCACGATCAATAGCGTTCGCGTCTTGCTCGAAACTGAAGGTCGGAAGTTCGCTGGCACGAAAAACTATCTCCCTCCTCCGGCATTTGTTTGGGACGGTTTCGCGGCCGAGGCGGCGTCGTGTGCCACCAATGAGCTTCGTGCGCTCATACGCGACGTCGCGAAACGCAATGGCATTCCCGAGGTTCGGATCGGTCCATCGACGGGGACATCCGACCTGCGTCACTTCGCTAGACGCAACATTCCTTGCCTGCTCTATGGCCCGGGGCGGGGTTTCAATCCGCACCGCCCCGATGAACGCTTTCTGCTCGACGACCTCCCATTCATGATGAAGCTCTACCTCGACATGGTTATCGAGTGGTGTGGGATCGCGCCCTGATAGATTTTCGCGGGTGGTCCGGCCGCAATGCAGCAAGGCGCTAGACCCCAATTAGAACGGGCCCGCCGCAAATGGGGGGGACCTATGGCTCTGTTATTCGAGGCAAAGCAAGATCGGTGCCTAGTGTGTGATGGCTCGAAGCTGATTGACGGCAGCCGATTCGAGCTTGAAGACGCGACGCTTCGTTGGTCCCGTTGCGCAAGCTGCGGGCTACGGTTTCAGAATCCACGTATCTCAGAGGAGTCGATCCCAGAACTCTATTCGCGGTTTGATTATTTCGGGGTACACGGCGGTAGTGAGAAAGCCGGCTATGATCAGTTCACCCGGCACGACTCCATTCGCATCGCGCAGAGCCGCCGGCGCATTGCGCGGATCACGAAGCTTACGTCAGTTGCCGGGGGTCGCCTTCTCGACGTTGGCAGCGCGTCGGGCTTCTTCGGTGTCGCGGCACGCGAGGTTGGATTCGATGTGACGTGCGTCGAACCCGACAAGGAAGTCGCCGCCTTTGGCCGCGAGAAGTACGGGCTGACGTTTCTGGATCGACCGCTTGAACATTGCTTGCTGCAAGCCGCATCTTTTGATGTGGTGACCGTATGGGGAACGGATGGCGTGCTATTGCATCCGCTGCATTCATTCCAGCAGCTCTCCGCAGCGCTGAAGCCCGGAGGCGTGCTTGCTCTCACCTACCAGGATTTCGATCACCCGATCCGGCACCTGTTCCCGAGCATCGGGATCGGGTGGAACGTGATCTACAATATGACCGATCGGGCGTTTGATATTAGGCTCCGCGAGCTCGGCATGAACCTCGTTGCGCGGGAGATTGAATGGCAAACGGTGACGATGGACCACGTATTCCGCGGCGCACTTCGTCGCCCGGCGCCGGCCCTGCTGCGCAACCTGCTGGTACGTGCGCCTATACCTTCCGTGCGCTTCGCTGTCGCGCGCAAGGCAACTATGCAGGGCATCCCGTCGTAGCAATTGAATGGTCTCCGACGTGTTTACCACTCGTGGCGATCGTTGAAGAATCGACTTCAGCTTGGCCGCCTGCGGCGGCTCGGCGAACATCTTTTTCGAACTCGCGGCGTAGCAATCCCATCAGAACGACATCGTAATAGCGGCCGCGAAGGAACGCGTGCTGTCGCTGGACACCTTCCTTAACAAAGCCAAAGGATCGATAAAGCTGCAGTGCCGGCTTATTGAATGAGACTACCCGCAGATAGAGCCGGTTCAGGTTGAGAGTCCTGAACGCATAACATGCGACCAGCGCGAGCGCATCCTTGGCTAAGCCCCGGCCTTGCCGGCTGCGCTCGCCGACCAGGATTCCGAAT
>CATPCO010000298.1 GCA_955652925.1 uncultured Xanthobacteraceae bacterium
CAAGGTTGGGCGGTGGCTTATGGCTATGCAAACATCTACGAATCCGAGGAAGCGGAAGCGAGAGCTGCCAAGCGCGGGATCTGGGCGGGAAGTTTTGTGATGCCGTCGCAATGGCGGCAAAGCCAAAAGATTGACTGACTATTTGCACACCGCCTTGCGATAGAGCTCCTCTGCCACGCCCTGGCGCAGCGGCACCATGGCCGCGATGTGATCGTCGGGGCGCACCAGCACGATGGTGTCAGTCGCGACACCTACCTGCTGGCGGAAACGGTCGCCCACATCGAACAGTGACCGATCACGCAGGCCAGAGTCGAGCGGTGAATCCCGCCGCGAGACGACCCGGTGCTTGAGGCCTTTCCCGTCCGCTGGAAGCGACGGCCGGCGCCGGACGTCGGTGAAATAGAGCGCGACAAAGCTATCATCGGCGAGCTCGTGCACGCGGGTCGGACGGCCGTCGCCGCCATGGAGCTGCGCGTCGGGAATGCGGTCGCCGACGCGCAAGGGCGCACGCTCAGTTTTCACCATGGACCAGTCGCTTGCATCGTCCACGCCGAGCCGCACGCCGAGCATGGTGCGGGTCAGCGCATTGGCCCAGGCACTGCCCGACATCGCTTTGAGCTCGTCGTTGCGGCCGGCCATGTATTTGAGCGCTGCTTCCGCCATCTCGCCGGATCCCTGCGCGGCAACCGGATGCTGCTCTAGCGCGTAACCGTCGAGCAGAACGTCGCTTGCCCAGCCGCGCGTCACCCAGGCAAGCCGCCACGGCAGATTGATCGCGTCGAGAATGCCGGTGTTGAGACCGAGCGCCCACATCGGGGTAATGAGATGCGCCGCGTCTCCCATGAGAAAGACTCGGCCGCGGCGCCACTCGGCGGCGATACGGTGGTGGACGCGATAGACGATGGTTTGGAGAATTTCCAAATCCGTGACCTCGCCGATGAAGCGCAACACCTTGGCGCGAAATTCTGCATGCGTGGGCTCCATCGCATCGGGCGCAAGCGGATAGAGAAAGCGCCAGCAATGCGGATGGCGCACCAGGATCATCCATTCCTGCGGGTCGGCGAAATAAGCGAGGTACGGATAATCGCGCGGATTGGCAACATCGAGATCGACCTTGACGTCGACGAGAAGCACGCGGTCGTCGAGCGACTCGCCCTCGACAGGAATGCCGAGCTGCCCGCGCACGGTGCTCCGCCCTCCGTCGCAAGCAAGCAGATAGGCGCCTTCGATCTCGCGCGGACCACCGGGCGTGTCGAACGTGGCGGCCACGCCGTCGGCAAGAGTGCGGAAGGAGATGAGCCGATGCTGAAGATGCAGTGCGCCGGGCCGCCGCTGCTCGAGCGCCCGCATGAGGATGGGCTCCAGGTGATGTTGCGGCATGTTGATGACGAAGGGATAGCGCGTGTCCTCGGTGAGCAGGTCGGTCTGCACCGATGGCCGCGCCCGGTTGGTTGCGCGTTCCACGTCGCCGATCTCATCGACTCTCAGCCCTTTCGCCAGCACCTGGTCGGCAACGCCGTAGCGCCGGAATGCTTCGAGCGTGCGCGTAAGGATCGTGCCGGCCTTGGTATCGCGCGAGAGGTCGGCGTCTTCTTCGAACAGCGCAAAGGGCAGGCCGTAGAAATGCAGCCCGAGCGCGGCGGTCAATCCGACTGGCCCGGCGCCGACCACGAGGATCGGTTTGTCTGTCATCGCGTCAACTGCCCCGCGCCCGGAAGGCGAAGTCGCGGCTGATGATCGAGGCGGTCATGGTTGCAGCATCCGAGAGGAGAAAAAGGAGCGGACCGATGGTGTCCTCCGGCTTCCCCACTCCGACCGAGGCGCGCCAGTGCGCATCGTCAGCGCCGGCATTCGCCGCGCGGTATTGCGGCGTATCGATGACCCCGGGCGCTATCAGATTGAATCGGACCCGATGCTGCGCCACCTCCTTCGCCGCGCTTTTCACGAAGGCGATCAGCGCCGCCTTGCTGGCGGCATAGGCCGATGCCTCGGGCCAGCCTTGCTGCGCCAGCCCCGACGTGAACGCGATGATGCTGCCGCGCCGGCGCGCAATCATGCCGGAAATCGCCGCCTGGTAGCACCAAACAACGCCGTCGAGATTGGTGCTCAACACGCGCGTCCATTGCGCGGGATCCATGTCATGCACCGGCTTGCGCGGCTGGATCGCCGCGCCACAGACGAGTCCATCGATCCGGCCGGCTTCCCGCTCGATTTTCCGAAATGCGTCAAGAACGGCGGCACGGTCGGTCACATCAAGCCGCTCAGTCCTGATTGATTTTCCGGCGAGCGTCGCCATCGCTGCCTCATCGATGTCACAGACGAAGACACGGGCGCCAACGTCCGCAGCGGCGAGCGCAAGCGCGCGGCCGATGCCATTCGCGCCGCCGGTGATCACGACCACGTCCCCGTCTCCTTCAAACCGCGCTTTCATTTTGAGGCGTGATGGTGCAGCGCGGGTATACCTCCCCCTGAAAGGGGGAGGTCGACCGCCGACGCGAAGCAAGGCGGTCGGGTGGGGGTCTCATCCAAGACCTGCCGCCGTGTTGACCCCCACCCGATTTCCTTTGCTTCGCACGGCGAAGCAAAGGAAATCGACCTCCCCCTTTCAGGGGGAGGTATCGCTGTGGCGCTGCTCAAGCCCATACGATGACCATACCTGCTGAGCGGTTCATCAACTCTGATCAACCACTTTTCTATTCAGTATTCTCTCGAAATCGCTCACGCCGGCGCGCGCTGCCGCTTGCGCGACGCTCCGCAGGGTCTGCACATCGAGGCGGCAAATCCCGTGGCTTGCGCGCTCGCTCGCCCAAACGAGCTCACCCGGCGCGTAGACGCGCTCGACGCCGGGACTGCGCTTGCAGGCGCTGGCGCGGGCCGCCTGATCGCGCACCCGCTCGGCGAAAACGGCCACATCGCCGAATTGACCGACATCAATGGCAAGAAAGAACTGCGCGCAGCGATAGGGCTCTGCCGGGTCTCCGTAGAGCGGCCGCACCTCGGAGCCCACTGCTCCGCCGGACAACCCGCCGCACAGAAGATCAATCACGAAAGCCAATCCGAAGCCCTTCGGCCCGGCGGCCGGCAGCAACATGCCCTTGATCGCTTCCGCCGGATCCGTGGTCGGCCGGCCTTCTGCGTCCACGGCCCAATCAGGCGGGATGCTGTTTCCGGCCGCCGCAGCGAGTCTGATCTTGCCCATGGCGGTCGCGCCAAGCGCCATGTCGACCTCGACCGGGAACTCACCCGCAGACGGCAGCGCGATCGCGATCGGGTTGTTGCCCACAAGGGCTTCGGCGCCACCGGGGGCCAGCAGCAGCGGACGCGTATTACACATCACCATGCCCACACAGCCGTCTGCGGCCATTAACCTCGCGTAGCGTCCGGCGGTGCCAAAATGAAAAGCATTGCGCACGGCAACGGCGGCAAGGGCGTGTTCTCGCGCGTGTTCGACTGCAAGCTTTACCGCTTGCCGCGCGGTGAGCTGTCCGAGCGCGTTACCGGCATCGATCACGACCGCGCCCGCGTTGTCGCTCACCACCTCGCCGAGCCTGCGTTTCGATACTGAACCTTTGATGAGGCGCTCCACATAGAGTGGCACCAGCATCACGCCATGCGAAGCGATGCCCTCGAGATCTGCGGAAACCAGGTCGGCCGCGACGGTTTCGGCGTCATCAGCATGGATGCCCAGCGCCGCGAAGATTGCGCTGGTGGCGGCGATCAGACACGCCGCTTCGATCTCGGTGGCCGCGCCCGCGGCCGCGGCCATCAGCGGGCGTCCTCGTCGTTGTCATACCACGAAGGGCGCTGCGGATAATGCGGACCGTCGTAGACCTCGACCACAATGGTCTCTTCATGCGCCAGCGTTGGCCCATGCACATTCCCCTTCGGATTCCAGTAGAACGAGCCGGCGATCAGCATGACGCCGGTCTTGGTGTACTCGTACTTTCCCTGAAGACAAAACATGAATTGGTTCGATGCGTGCAGGTGCGGCTCGGGGATGCTCGCGCCCTTAGCGAATTTGATGAGCGCGATGCTGGCGCCGGTTGCCTCATCGCGCCACAGCATTTTCTCGCACACGCCTTGGAGCGACTTGGGTCGCCACGGCAGCTCGTTGCTTTGCATGAGCACTTCATCGAGAGTGGGCTTTGCGCCAGGTGTCTGTGTGGACATCATGATCTCCATTGCTGTGGGTCGCACATGCAGGGCCCACCCTGCCTGAGAGTCCCATCAGTGCCGTTCCGGGGCGGGCGGCAGCCAGGGCGCCATGAGGCGCTCGGCCAGCTCGACCAGCAGATAGACAAGAATTCCGAGTGCCGCGAGCGCAAACAGCGCGCCGAACGCGAGCGGCGTATTGAGCTGCGACATGGCGCTCAGGAGAAGAAAGCCCAGCCCTTCGCTCGAACCGATGAACTCGCCGATCACAGCACCGATGACCGCAAGCGTGATCGCGACCTTCGCGCCGGTGATCACGAATGGCAGCGCCGCCGGAAATTGCACCTTCAGAAAGATTTGCGTGCGCGTCGCCTTGAGGCTGTCGGCAAGCTCGAGGAGTTCGCGCGGCGTCGACCGCAACCCGGCAACCGTGTCGACGATGATCGGAAAGAATGCGACCAGCCAGACGATGGCGAGCTTGGATTCCATGCCGGTGCCGAACCAGACCAGCACGATGGGCGCGAGCGCCACCTTGGGTACCGATTGAAGGGCGATAAGCAAGGGGTAGAACATCAGGTTGAGCGGGCGCGAATTCGCCACCGCAACCGCAAGCGGCAGCCCCAGCGCGAGTGCCAGCACGAAGCCGAACAGTGTCTCCTTGAGGGTGATGAGGCTCTCGTCAAGCAAAAGATCGCTGCGCGTCACCATGGCCTGGAGCACCTTGTCCGGCGAGGGCAGCACGACGGTCGGGATGCTTACAAGCCAGCACGCCAGGGCCCACACCGCGAGCAGCAGCAGGAGACCAAGCAGCGGATAGCCGATACGCTCGGCAATTCCACTCATCGTGCACTCATCTCGTCGGTTGCCGGAGCAAGCACGCCGAGCGCCTCGCTTGCAATCCGTTCGGCTTCGTTGAAGGCAGGGGTGAAACGCAGCCGCTGCTGGCGGGGGTATGCAAACATGACCGCGATCTCCTTCACAACGCGCGCCGGACGCTTGCTGAACACGATGACCTTATCGGAGAGGTAGACCGCTTCCGGAACCGAATGGGTCACGAACAGCACGGAGGCTCCGGTCTCCTGGCGAATCCGAAGCAGCAGGTCATTCATTTCAAGCCGGGTCAATTCATCAAGCGCGCCGAACGGCTCGTCCATCAGCAACAGCTTCGGCTGGTGAATGAGCGCCCGGCACAATGCAACGCGCTGCTGCATTCCCCCGGACAACTGATGCGGACGCGCAGTGAGAAACTCAGAGAGGCCGACGAGGTGCAAGAGATCGCGCGCGCGCTCATGTGCGGCACGATCATTCCGCCGCAGGATCTCCATCGTGAAGAGCACGTTGTCGAGGACGCTGCGCCACGGCATCAGGCTCGGCGCCTGGAACACAAAGCCGTAGTCTCCCGTCGGCCGGACGATCTCGCGCCCGCCAATGCGCACCGAACCTGACGTCTTCTGGATGAGGCCGCCGACGATGCGCAACAACGTCGTCTTTCCGCAGCCGCTCGGACCAAGCAGCGCGACCAGCTCGCCCTCTTCGAACTGGAAGCTCGCGTCATCGAGGGCAACAACGGGCTCGCTGGCGGCGGATCGAGGCTCGCCGCCCGGAAAGACCTTGCGAACCTTGCCGATCACCCCGAATGGCATTCGCCGGCGCGGCCTCTGCGAGCAATCCTCGGCATCATGCTAGCGCATGTCCCGCACCCCCACCCTTCCCTCCCCCGACGCAAGTCGGGCCTGCCCGACTTGCGTCGGGGGAGGGAAGGGTGGGGGCTTTTGCGAAAAAGGACATGCTCAAACAAAGACGTAGAGCGGGATGACGATTCGAAGAAAAGTTATCCCGCTCTTGCTGGCGTCGGACGACCTTCTGGCGCCGCAGCACGTCGCCGCCGCCCTCCAGCTCGTGCGCGGTTCTTGAGTATCTTGTCCAATATCTTATGATATTTTCTCAGCGTCAAATGGGCGCGCAGGAGCGCTCGCCCATTCACCCATTGCGTTGATGTGAACGCGCTGCCAGCGCAGAATGACGAGGGGGAGTCCATGTTTCGACATTTGATTGCTATCGCTGTCGCGTGCCTCGCATCGAGCGCGCTGCAAGCGCAGGAGCGCGATTTGAAGTTTACGCTCGACTTCATCAGCTTGGGGCGGCACGCGCCGTGGTATGTGGCGCTCGGCAAAGGCTACTATAAGGAAGAAGGCCTCAACGTCACGATTCTTCCGGCGAAAGGTACGGCCGACGCGATCCATTCGGTCGCTTCCGGCGTCACTGAACTGGGTTTTATTGACATTCCGAGCCTGGTGGCGTCGGGAAGCGCGGGAGGCGCGATCAAGATCGTCGCGGTGAATTATCAGAAGCCGCCCTACTGCGTGTTCTCGCTCAATCCGGGCGCCAACGTCACCGAACCCAGGCAAATGAAAGACTTGGAGCTCGGATCGAGCACGGGGTCGTTCGTTCCCAAGATCTGGCAAGCCTTCATGGCAATGAACAAGGTCGACAGCAAGACCCTGAAGATCGTGAACATCGAGCCGGCATCGCGCGTACCCATGCTGGCGACGGGCAAAGTGCAATCGATCGATTTGTTTATCATGAGCGAGCCGTCGATCCGCCGCGCCATAACCAACGCCAAGCCGGTTTGCCTCTTCGCCGGCGACTATGGTCTTGAAATCTATGCGAACGCGATCGGCGTGACCGACGAATTTCTCGCGAAAAATCCGGAGATCGTGAAGAAATTCGTCCGCGCGGCGCTGCGGGGCTGGAAGGATGCACTCGCCGATCCGGAAGAAGCCGCGCGCATTGAGGTGCAATACGTCAAGGCGCTCGATCCCGAGATCATCAAGGAAGAGCTCGCAATCGTGAAACGCCTGGCCGTTACGCCGGACGTCGAGAAGAACGGCTTCGGCTATGTCTCCCTTGATCGATTGAGGAACACGGTAAACTTCATCAACACGAACATCGACGTGCCGGGCGAAAAGCTCAACGCCGAGCAGATATTCCGTTCCGGCTACCTGCCCGACCCGCCGATCCGCCCGTAGTCTCGTAGCCCGGATTGAAGCTTGCGCGAGGCGCAAGCGCAAATCCGGGAGCGCTTTCCCGGATTTCGCCCGTCGTCGCTTGCGCTCCGACGCGCTCAATC
>CATPCO010000299.1 GCA_955652925.1 uncultured Xanthobacteraceae bacterium
GCCCGACATAGGCGCGCTCGATCATGTTGCCGAGCTCGTGCTCGCTCATGCCTCCCCGCGTGCCCGCGATGAGGGCGGCCATGCCGGCGTCGCTGAGCGCCGCGCCAATGCGCAGCCACGCGATCTCCTCTTCTGATTTGTGCATCCGCAGCGCGATGTATTGCGCATCGAGCGAAACAAGCTCGCAGCTCGCCTCCAGCGCCTGCCATTTCGGCCCGGCGAGCGGGCCGATCACGCCGATGCGCCTTGCGCCGCGGCGGGAAAGCTCCGCGCCCACCTTGACGATGGCCTTCTCCTCGCCCCAGCGCACATCAACGCCACGCGCGAGCATGCGCGCCTGGGGCAGATGATTGTAGTACTCGACAAACATTGTCATCGTCTCGCCGGGACGGAAAACAGTCAGCGCCTCGTTCGTGCCCGGCCAGCCGGTCACCCAACGCGTCGCGTTGCCCACGTTCTGCGCCGTGACGATCAGCAGGTGGTCGACGTCTGCGCGCTCCATCACGCGCGCGAGGGCGGCATGGCGGCGCCGATATTCGCCATCGGAAAACCGCGGGTGATCCTGCTCGAAGATGATCCGCAGCTCCGGCGCAAGGTTGAGCGCATCGCAACGCGAGAGCCCGTGCGAAGATGATGAACTCGTTTCCTGTGCCATTTCCGGCTCCCAACCGCTTGTGCGAGACCACTGCCGCCGCGTAGGTTGCAGATAAAGCAAGAGGAGGAAAGGCGGATGCTGCCCGGTTTAGTTGCCGCACTCATACTAGCCGGCACGCTTGGCGTGTCCGTCGTCTCGGCGGAGCCGGTAAAGATCAGGGCGGGATGGGTGGTGGCGCCGGCCTCGCTCCTTCCGGTGCTGTTCGTAAAGCCGGGGCTCGCGCTGCACCAGGGCCAGTCCTACACCTTTGAGCCCATCAATATCCGTGCTTCCCCGCTTCAGATCACCGCGCTCGCCGCGGGTGAAATCGAAATTGCCGCGCTCGGATTTTCAAGCTTTCCGTTTGCGGTGGAAAATGCGGGGCTTGCGGATCTGCGCATCATCGCGCACGAGATTACCGACGGCGCCGGCGACAATTTCAGCACCCATTTCATGGTGCGCAAGGATGGCGGCATCGGCACGCCCGCGGATCTCAAAGGCAAGGTCGTCGCGGTCAACGGGCTCGGCACCGGCGTGCACATGGCCCTGCAGGCGATGCTGCACAAACATGGCCTGGAGGACCGGCGCGATTACACCACTATCGAGGCGCCGTTCCCGACCATGAAGGCGGTGCTGCTCGAAGGCAAGGCCGATCTGGTCGTGACCACGACGCCGTTCGTGTTCGATCCGGAGCTCAACGAGAAGGCGCGCACGCTGTTCACGCAGAGGGACGCCATGGGTCCTTCCGAACTGTCGTTCTGGACCGCGCGCGGAGAGTTTCTCGCAAAGAACCGGGCGGCCGTGATCGATTTCCTCGAGGACAGTTTGCGCGCACTGCACTGGTATCTCGACCCGGGCAATCGCAAGGAGGCGATCGCGTTCATTGCGGGCTTTCTCAAGCAGCCGCCGCAACGATTCGAGAGCTGGATTTTCACCAGCAACGATTTTTATCGTGATCCGGGCGGTGTTGTTGACCTTGCCGCGCTTCAGCGCAACGTCGACCTCATGCGCGAGCTCGGCTTTATTTCCCGGCCACTCGATGTCGCACGCTACGCTGGTCTCGATCTGGTCAAGGAAGCTTCGCAACGATTGCAATGAACACGCGTGTCCCGGGCGCGCCGCAGCGGACCGCTGCGGTGCAGACCCGGGACCTTCAGGGGCTGTGACGATCCCGGGTCTGCAGCGCAGCATTGCATGCTGCGCCGCGCCCGGGATGCGGGGAGGAGCTTGCAACAACAATGAAAATCGGATTGTTTGATCACGTCGAGCATGGCGACCGGCCGCTCGCCACGCTGTTCGATGAGCGGTTGACCTTTGCCAAGGCGGCCGACGACGCCGGCATCTACTGCCTGCACGTGGCGGAGCATCACGCGACCCCGCTCAACATGGTGCCGGTCCCGGGCGTCTATCTCGGCGCCGTCGCGCGTGCGACGCGGCGCATGCGGCTCGGCCCGCTCGTCTATCTCCTCCCGCTCTATTCGCCGCTGCGCCTGATCGAGGAAATCTGCATGCTCGATCACTTGAGCTACGGGCGGCTCGAAGTCGGCGTCGGTCGCGGGGTGTCACCCTTCGAGCTGAAATATCACAAGGTCGAGCACGACGAGTCGCGCGGCATTTTCATTGATGCATTCAAGTGCATCAGCGCGGGATTGACGGCCGACAGCCTCAGCTACAGCGGGCCGCATTTTTCCTATGAGAAGGTGCCCATTGCGCTGCGGCCCCGGCAACAGCCGCATCCGCCATTCTGGTATGGCTCCTCCAACACCATCGGCTCGACCTGGGCGGGCGAGCAGGGACTGCATTTCGTCACGCTCGGACCGATGGCCGTGGCCAAGGCCAACATCGCCGCGTTCAAGGAGGCCTTCGCCAAGCGTGGACGCGCGGCGCAGCCCAAGGCCGAATTCCCGGGCGGTGCCGCCATCGGGGTGCAGCGCCACATCTTTGTCGCCGATACTGACGAGGAAGCCAAACGCTTCGCCAAGCCCGCGATGGACCGTCACCTCGCTCATCTCAACTGGCTGCGCGACCTGCACGGGGTCAGCGGGCTCACCACGCGGCTCGGCGTGCAGCGCGGTGCCGATTACGAAGCCTGCGTCGCCGACGGGACGGTCATTTCCGGCAGGCCCGAGACCGTGCGCGCCGAGATCGAGCGCCAGGTGGACGAGCTCGGCGTGAATTATCTCCTCACCTATCTCTTGCTCGGCACCATGACGCTCGCGCAGGCGCTGCGCTCGCTTGCGCTCTTTTCCTCCGAGGTAATGCCGAAGCTGGCAAAGCTGTGACTGTGCCCTCTCCCTGCTTGCGGCAGGGCAATCGCATCTGACAAGCGTCCCGCAAACCCCGGATGGGAAGCACATCACGGTCGCGAAGCTTGTAGGGGCGGGTTTTAAACCCGCCCTTGTGCCACAGGCTCGCTGCGAGAGAATTGTCGTCATCTGCTGCTGAGTCGAAGTTCGTACGGCTAAGCTCGGATCAACCTCACACACCATGAATGCCGAACGAGGGCGGGTTTGAAACCCACCCCTACAAGAACCACCAGCGCAGTGCCCGATTTGCGGCCTCGGTTTGGGGTACGGCTTGTTCACATGCGATTGCCCTGCCGGTTGCGGGCTGGAGCGCGCGGCGCACTCTGGCTCTTGACCCTGCGCTGTGGCACATTCCCGGCCAGCAACTGCAAATCAACACGAAGGGCAAACGGCCATGGCAAACGGCAGGGTCACAGGCGTTCGCAGCATCGAGCTTGGCGTGCGCGATCTCCAGCAATCGGCGCAGTTCTACAGCAACGTGTGGGCACTGGAGGAAGTCGCCTCCGATGCCGGTACCATTCATTTCCGGGCCACCGGCGGCGAGCATCACGTGCTGACCATCCGCGAGTGCGGGAAGCCGGCGCTGCTTGGCGTGCATTTCGCGGCGGAAGATCGCGCGGCCGTCGATGCGCTGTGCGCGAAAGCGAAAGGCTACGGGGTCGAGGTCGCGGGCAATCCGGCCGCGCTGCCTGCGAGCGCCGGCGGCGGTTACGGCTTTCGCTTCAAGACCCCGGATGGGCTGCCTATGAGCATCTCATGCGATCTCGTCGCGCACCCAAACGTGGTGCTCGATCGCTCGCGTCCGAGCAAGATCAGCCATGTCGTCCTCAACAGCGCGCGCACCGAAGAGCAGGTGCCGTTCTTCGCCGATGTGCTGGGATTCAAACTCTCCGACAGCACCCATATGATGGAGTTCCTGCGCTGCAGCGCCGATCACCACAGCGTCGCGATCTTTCGTAACAACGGACCCTCGCTCAATCATGTCGCTTACGAGCTGCCCAATATCGATGGACTGATGCGCGGCACGGGGCGGGTCAAACAGAGCGGTTTCGAGATTGCCTGGGGGATCGGACGCCACGGGCCGGGCAGCAACGTGTTCTCCTATTTCATCGAGCCCAACGGCTTTGTCGCGGAATACACCACCGAGCTCGATCAGATCGACGAGGCCACGCACGTGCCCATGGGCCCGGACTACTGGAATAAGGTGATGCCCATGCCCGACCGCTGGGGTACCGCCGGGGCGCCATCGAACCACATGCGTGCCGCCATGTCGGGAGCGCTCTATCTCGGTGAGGAAGGCGAGCGCTGCGAGGACATCATCGGCCGCAGCTTGGGGGTAGCGGCAGAGTAAGCGCGAAGAGCGAGTAGCGAAGAGGGCCAGCCGGCGCAGGCTTGCTTCCCTGTTCGCGATTCGCCATTCGCTACTCACTATTCGCTTGTTCATGGACATCCCCTTCGACAAGGCGCTCGATCTCGTCCCCGGCAAGGTCGAGGAGGCGGGACCGGGGGTGCGGCGGCTGCTTGCGAACAATCCGAGCCCGTTCACCTACAAGGGAACGATCTCCTATATCGTTGGACGCGGCCAGGTTGCGATCATCGATCCCGGACCGCTTGATGAGGTGCATATCGCCGCGCTGCTCGACGCCGTGCGCGGCGAGACCGTCACCCACATTTTCGTGACCCACACCCACCGCGATCATTCTCCGGCAACGCCTGCCATCAAATCGGCAACGGGAGCGCTCGTGCTTGCGCAGGGGCCGCATCGCCCGGCGCGCGCGCTGCACGGCGGCGAAGCGCCGCGCCTCGATGCCAGCAACGACACCGATTTTTCTCCCGATCGCGCGCTTGCCGATGGCGAGACCGTCGCGGGCAAGGGATGGACCATGGAAGCGGTCACCACGCCCGGTCACACCGCAAATCACATGGCCTTTGCGTTCAAGGAAGCCAATGTCCTGTTCTCGGGCGATCATGTGATGGCATGGTCAACGCCGGTCGTGGCCCCGCCCGACGGGTCCATGCGCGACTACATGGCCTCGCTGCACAAGCTCGCCCGGCGCTCGGAGCCGATCTACTTTCCCGGCCATGGCGGGGCGGTGCGCGAGGCGCCGCGCTTCGTGCAGCATTACATCGGCCACCGGCTGGCGCGCGAAGCCGCAATCCTGCGCCGGCTCGACAAGGGCGAAGCCGACATCCCCGCGATTGTGCGCGCAATCTATATCGGGCTGGATCCGCGCCTCGTTAAAGCCGCAGGCCTCTCGGTGCTCGCGCATTTGGAAGACCTGGTCGCGCGCGGGCTCGTCGCGACCGATGGCGAGCCCGCGCTCGCCGGCCGTTACCGCCGCTCCCGCTCGGCCGCCCGCTTGCCCTGATCCTTCTTGTTCAAGCCCTTCTTCGCCACCGGCGGCGCCGGCGGCCGCTCGTTTCTCTGGTTGCGGATCGCGTCCTCGATGTCGTTCATCAGCCGGCGCACGCGCGAGGCATTGGTGCCGAAATCAAACGTTCCGTAGCGCGAGGAGGAACGCGCGTCGATGCGCGCGCCCTCCGGATCCGCGCGGACGCGCACGACAACGTCGTCGCGAAAGCCCATGAGCGATGAATAGGCGACTGCCTCGATGCGGCCCTCGCGGCGTCCCGGCACGGGCTCGCGCGCCTCGATGACGCGCCAATAGGGGGCGAGGAACGAGTCCTTGTGCTTGTTCATCACCGTGAGCGCGGCGCGGTAAGCGTTCGCCGGCGTAGCGCTGGTGCCGATCGGGCCGATATCGGGATAGGCGTTGCGCTGCTGCTCGGCTGTGTAGAGGCCGGTATAAATCACCGGGTTTGCATCGCGCGGCCGCGCCCGCGCGAGCGCCTCATAGCGCGGTGGATCGATGGGATCGGTGGTGATGTCGTAGATCCAGGGCAACCGGTAGGCTCGCACGCCGAGATAAGCAGGGTAGGCGAGCAGCAGGAGCGAGATCGCCATCGCCGCTAGCGCCGCGCGCATTCCGGCAAGCCCCTCCATCCAGATGACAGCGAAGGCGGCCAATGCGAGGAGGAGCGCAACAACGGCGATCGCAAGCGCGCCGCCGAGCGTCGCCAGCGCAGGCTTTACTTCCAGCATGCCCGAGCGCACGACAATCATCGCAAGAAAGGCCGCCGCGAACGCGAAGCCGGCCATCCGGCGCGCCCAGATGGCGAGCCTGGAATTCGGTTCGGAATGAATGTAGCGCCGGTTCATTAGCATCTCAGGCACCCGAGCAGATGGTCTTGAGGGCGGCCCAGTCCGCGCTGTCAAGGAGCGGCCTTGTCTGGCCGGATCCCGCGAGCCTCTCGATCGCGGCCACGCGGTCGGGCGTCTCGGGATGGTCGATCAGGATTTTCGGGCCGGGATGGGTGCTGCCCGCGATCCGCGTCAGGATGGTCCCGAGCGCGCGCGGATCGCCGCCGATCCTGCGCATCAGCCTGACGCTGTATGCATCGGCGGCGGCTTCAACGGCACGGCTATAGCTCGTCTGGAGAATGGTTTTGGAGGTGTAGATCACCGCGCCGCCGCCGAAGAAGTCGCCGAGCAGCATGCCAAACAAAAACGAAAGCCCGGCGCTCTCGACCAGGGTTCGTGTGCTGTCGCGGTGGGCGGCGTGTCCCATCTCGTGGGCGATGACACCCGCGAGCTCGTCTGCCGACTGCGCTTTGTCGATCAGTCCCGCAAAGACATAGATGTGACCACCCGGCAGCGTGATGGCATTCGCGTCTTTCTTGCGCACGACCATAACATTGAGCGGGAAGGGCAAGGCCGCGCCGGCCTGGAGCGCAGCGATCAATTTGTCGAAAGCCGCGCGGCCGGCCCGCTCGCTGGCGGCGTTGCCGCACTCGAAGGCGGCACCCTGATGATCGGTGTCCAGCATTGCGCGCGCCTGCGCGTCCACCGTGTCGCCGAGCTTGCGCTCGATGGCATAAGGAATGAGTGGAGTGATCTCGGCCGCAAGCAGCGGCACGCCGACGATGGCAACGAGAAGGAGCGAGGCGGTGGCCGCAATGGTCCAGAAAATCACCTTGCCGCGCAGCCGCCGCTCAATGCGCTCGGCGCGATCGACGGGCGTGGAACGGGCGTCGATGGCAGCGATCAGCCGGGGATCCTTGATTTCGAGCCGCGCCAGCACAGGATTGCCCGCCGTTCCCAGCCGCAGGAGGCCCTGTGGCGCGGAATGGGTCTCGAGCGCATCGTATGGCCATTCCGCAAGCACGCTGCCGTCTTCGGCGTGCATGCGCAGCGTTTGCGGCGCAAGCTCGACGATGACGTCGTGATGAGCCGCAGAGCGCCCGTCGTAAAAAACGCCGCGCCCGGAAACCGGCAAGAGGGTCTGCGCGTCGGGCGCGTTCATAGGCTGCCCACATTGAGCGCATCGGCAAGGCCCTCGCCGATGGGAGAGGCGGGCTCGCCTGCGCCGGCAACCTGCTCCAGGATGGAGACGTTCGACACATCGAGTGTTTCGATCACGCAGCGCCATAGCCCGAGCTTGACGGTCGCCTGATAGATCGCGGAATAGCCGAGCGCGGCCGCCACATAGGCCGCAAGCCCAAGCGCCGTGGTGATGACTTCGGTGCGCACCGTGTCGCTGGTATAGGGCGTAATGCGTGAAACGGAGTATGCGCCGATCGCTGCAACGATGGCGGCGACGAGTGTGAATAGCAACGCGTAAGCGAGGAAGCGCGCGTAGACGCCGTAGATCTGGGCGGTGCGCAGACGCGACTTCACCGCAACCTCGCCGAAGCGCAATCCCGACACCCACCAGCGCAGCAAAATGGCCTGAAAAATCGGGTACAGAATGGTGATTGCAAGCAGGAACCATGCGCAGGTCAACGCGCCGATTACGAGCGCTCCGGCCACCCCGCTGCTCTCAAGCCAAGCCGAAAGGTCGGTCGCCGAAGCCTGCCTCACCGCATCCCAGTCAATCGCGCCGATGGTGCCAATCATACCGATCACAAACGGCACCACCGCAATGAACCACAACAGGATGCCGCGTGCGAATAGCCGCCAGCCCGAGCCCTCGAACGCGCCGGGCAGATTGCCGAAGAAGGTGTAGCGCATCTTGAAGCTTTCGAGGTGCGACTGTGCGAAGGGATAGGCAAGCCCGAGCGTGAGCGCGACCAGGCCCCACCAGTACACGGCGCAAATGGAGTATCGCCACGCCGAGCCCTCCTGATGAAAGCGCACGCCGCGATAAACGGTGCGCGTGAGCCGGTAGCGGCGGGCGCGATAGACCGCGTACTGGCCGAGAAAGGTGATGGCAACAAGTCCGAGCGTGCTCCAGGTCTCACCGAAGGCAAGAGCAAGGAGAAAGAAAGCGACATAGAGCGGCACCAGGATCGCGATCGCCATCAGAAAGCCGAGCAGCAATTCACGCGCGGTGCCCGTGTATTCGAAGCTCTCGCCGCCCACCTCGGTGTTGGACCATAAAAAACGCCGGATATCGGTGGTGAGCCAGAAACGATAGATGCCGAGCGTGAACATCAGCAGCACGGCCCCGCGCGCGAGCAGGCGCCAGAATGCGTCGGCGAGCCCAAGGAAGCGGGCAGCACCGGCTGCTGGCGAGACCGGCGCCGCCGCAGCAGGTACGGCCGGCACGCTCGCGTGGGTGGTGTTCATACTCGGATTTCCTGGAGAAAATCGCTGAGCGGCGCAGTTGAACCGGCCGGTATGGCGAGAATTAGTCCACTGCCGGCGCCGTCGGATGGGCGAGAATTCGTAGGGCGGATTACGCTATGCAAATCGGCTGCGGTTGCGCCGATTTTGCAAAGCTAACCCGCCCTACGACGCCCGGGCCACCGAAGGCAGCACGTAGTCCTTGAATTGCTCCCGCAGCGTCGTTTTCTGGATCTTGCCGGTCGCGGTATGTGGGATTTCGTCGACGAAGACCACTTCGTCCGGCAGCCACCAGCTCGCGATTTTGCCTTTCATGAAGGAGAGAATCTCGTCTGCCGTCGCGCTCGCGTCCTGCTTGAGC
>CATPCO010000300.1 GCA_955652925.1 uncultured Xanthobacteraceae bacterium
ACGTAAGTAATGCCTGCCTTCTCCGCCCGGCTGCGGTAGATCTCGTTAAGATAGGAGGAATCGGTGCTCCCCTTCGCGCCGCGCTGGGACGGCAGCCCGACCCAGATGACCGGAACGCCCGCGCTCTTGAGAGCGGCGATGGTCGCGTCCACGCGCTTGATGTAGGCAATCTCCCATTTCTCGCTGTGGAATTCGAACGAGTACCAGACCGTGCGACCTTGGTCGGGCGGCGCGGCATTCGGGTTCGCTTGCTCGCTGGTTGCCGGCTGCTCCGGCGGCTGTTGCTCCGGGTCGGCGGTGAGGGCGGGGGCTGTCGCCGGTGCAGGCGGCTGCTGTTGCTGCTGCGCAGCCACGCCGGGTTTGCCGGGAGCGGGCCGGGCGGGCAGCGGCGCCTTTTCCCGGATTGATTGCCGGTCGTTGTTTCCGATCATCATGATGATGAACTTGGGCTTCTCCGCCGCGAAGATTTCGCGCGCGGCCTGCGCCCAGTCGCCGTCGCGCCGCGGGTCATAGCGGATGAGACCTGAATCTGTGCGGTGCTTTCGCACCACATTGATCTCGGATTTTTCCGAAAATGCATCTTCCAGTCCGTAGGCGAGCCAATCCGCGTTGGCGTCGCCGAGGACGACGATCGGAATTGTCGCCTCGGCCTTCTTCTGTGCGGGCGCGGGTGCATGGACCGAATCCGCCGGTGCCTCGCGATCCCCGCTGCGCTCGCCCCCGCCGCGCTCGCGGTCCTGATCGCGCTGCTGGTAGCGCGGAAAGCCGCCAAACCAGTCCCGGAACGGATCGACGCGCTGGATGCGCTGCGGCCGCCCCCAATCCCAGAACTGCGCCTGAGCAGGCGCCAGGAGGGCCGCGCTCAGACCGATTCCGGCGAGTGCCGCCAAACTTTTGGGTGTGAGACGCACAGCCATGGCTCCCGCCAATATGACGCCGCCCGCATGCCGGCGGCACGGGTTTCCAGCCTCAAAGCGCTAATATCGCGAAGAAAATATCAAGTTGAAGATGCCCATTGGGTTTACCAGACGGGGGTATGAGGCCCCCGCGCCACACATCCGCACGGATTGTAGACCGCATGAGCGAAGCCGCCTTCGCCGAGGCTTCGTCGGCCCCCGCGCAATTTGGCCCGTCGAAGTTTTAGCGGAGACGGGCAACATGCGGGTAATCCCGGATGTCGGCTACGCCTCATCCGGGCTACCGAGCGCGCAGCTCGAAGCGTTGCTCACCCACCCGCGCTGCATTTGTCCCCGCGGAAATATGCTATTCCATGTTGTCAGCGCGGGGAAAGGTACCAGCAGCAAGGTTCGGCAGGACCGGGAGAGATCGGTGCGATAGGTTATCGCACCTCAGGAAGCTTCATGAGACCCATTCGAAAGGCTGTGTTCCCGGTTGCCGGCCTGGGGACGCGATTTCTGCCTGCAACCAAGGCGGTGCCCAAGGAAATGCTGCCCGTGGTGGACCGGCCGCTGATCCAGCACGTGGTCGATGAGGCAAGAGAGGCCGGCATCGAGCATTTCATCTTCGTCACGGGACGCAACAAGGGCGTGATCGAAGATCATTTCGATCGCCAGTTCGAGCTCGAGCACGCCCTTACCGAACGCCAGCGACAAACCGATCTCGCACTTTTGGCGCGGGACTTGCCGGGGCCGGGCACCGCGAGCTTTACCCGCCAGCAGCTGCCGCTCGGGCTCGGTCACGCGGTCTGGTGCGCGCGCGAGCTGGTCGGACGTGAGCCTTTCGCGCTGCTGCTTCCCGATGTCCTGGTGCAGCATCGGCCCGGCTGCCTTGCCCAGATGATCGAAGCGGCGCGCCATATCGAGCGTCCAAACATTATCGCCGTCGAGCAAGTCCCTTCCGATCGCGTGCACATGTATGGCGTGATCGGGATCGGAGAGCGCAACGGCAGCCTGTTTGCAGTGACCGAGATGGTGGAGAAGCCCGCGCGCGAGCGCGCGCCTTCAAATCTCATCATCACCGGGCGCTATATTTTGCAACCGGAAATCTTTGATGTTCTGGCCCAGGAAAAACGCGGAGCCGGGGGCGAAATTCAGATCACCGACGCGATGATCGAGCTTTCGAAAACGCAGCCTTTCTATGCGCTTGAATTTGAAGGCCGCAGCTTCGATTGCGGCTCGAAAGTCGGCTTCCTCGCGGCCAATGTGGCCTATGCGCTCGCGCGCGAGGATATCGCGCCGGCGATGCGGGCGGAGCTGCGCCGTCTCCTGGACGAAGGATGAGGCTCAGCGCTGCAATCGCAGGCCCACGAGCCAGATGCTCGCTGCATAGTTGGAGCCGGGAATATTGGAGTGCTGCCATTCCTCGCGGAATTCGGCGCGCAGCTGCAATTCGCGGCTCAAGATGTAGGTCATCGCGACCGAGGCGATATAACGATTGTCGGCGCGGATATCGCCGACGTAGACGTCGCGTGCATAAGTAAATCCCGCCGTGGCGATGAGCCAACGGCGAAACGCGTGTTCGACCTGCAAGCCGATTTGACGCGTGAAGGTACCGGATACGCCTGACAAGGGCGACTCATTGATGGTCGTCGTTGCAAGCAACCGGGCCGTGGTGAGCGCCGTCGCAGACCATACCAACGCCCCGTCCACAGCCAGCCCGCCAACTTTCTGCAGTCGCGGATCTTCGAACGTCTGTGTGAGATATCCGACCGCAATCTCGCCGGTGAGCGTGCGCACGAGATTAACGCTGGTACCGGCCCTGGCGGTCCACCCGTTTGAATCGCGTTCAAACTCGAAACGATCAAATGACAGATCGTGCACGCGGTGGTAGGCCCCCGCTTCGACAAAGGGCCTGATCCCGGGCAGGATTTCATAGCCGACGCGGAACTGCCCGCCGTACTGATTGTAATTGCGATCGTCATTGCTTTCGGTCTGCCCATTGACGAACTCGGACCTCTGATATTCCGTGCGGTCGACGCCTCCCTTCACCGTCAGTTCAAGCCGGTTGAAGCGTTCTGTGAAGCCAGTGCTCCCGCCGATGGTGGTGTAGATCGGCAGGTGCGCGAGATCGGCCTGGATGTTCGGGCTGCCGGGGCGATCGGTGCCCAGCAGGAAGCGGCCCTCGAGATCGATCCGGCTGTCGCGCGTCACATCGATGCGGCCATTGATCCGGCCGTCAGCTGTCGGGCGGTCAAGCGAATGATAGGTATCGTAGGTCGCGTAAGTGCCGAAAAAACTGGCCGTGAGCCCGTGGCGATCCCAGTTGGAATCGACGCGCAGCTCGGGCGCGTAAAGGTTGAACCAGGAGCTTGAGGTCGGCCCGGTGCCGATCCGGGCCGGATTGGTGTCATAGCCGCGGGCGTAGGCAATGGCAGGGCGAAAATTGAACGCACCCACCTGCACGCCGGTCGGATCGAACGGCCTCTCCTCCGGCAAAGGCCGATAGTACGGCAGCGCGGTGGCAACCGTGGGCGTGGGGTCATCGGGATTTGCGGGCGGTGCTCCCGGGCGGAACGCATTGCGCAGCCGCCCGGGAAGTGGCGCTACCGGCGGCTGCAGCAGCTTGGGCGTGGGCGGAGGATCGCTGGCGGATGCCGTGTTGGCGCCCGCTGTAGGGCTGGTTGTCGTCGTGCCGGCATTGGGCTGCGGCTGCGTGTTGCTCGCAGCGGCCGGGCTCCCCGGTTTCGCGCCCGGCTTGGCCTTGGATGCCTTCGCCTTGCGCTTGGCGCCATTGCTGGAATCAAAACCGGTGCTGCCGATCCCGATCCCCTGTTGATAGTTAAACGTCGGCATCTGGCCGAAACGCGCGGGCCCACTCGGTGTGGGGTTTTGGACCGCGCGGAAGCGAGGTGAGATGGGCGGGCTCCCATCGAGGTCGGGACTGAGCAGGCTCGATTGCGAAGAGTTTCCTTGCTGGGCGCAGGCGGGCGCCGAGGCGAGCACGACTGTTGCTGCGAGTCCGGCGAGCGGCAGGATGCTTCGCAAGCGTGATCGGCGACAGCGCGGCACGTCGAATCTTCGGCTCACGACCGTGCGTCCCCCGCCGGTGCCAATCTCCCCGCGCGCTCGAAATGCGCACCAACTCAGGACTTGCGCCGATATCGACGAGCCACGACCGGCGGGTCGCCCAGCCCCGCCGTTGGTTAACGAAGCTAGAACGGATATGGTTAACGAGCCGTTGACTGCGCCTTTGCCTTCGTCCCGCGCACGCGGCTTGTGCTATGTAGATCTCCCGCGCCGGAACAGGAGCGCCGCATGTCCCAGCCGCTGATGACCGCGCGAACCAAGGGGGCCCGCCACGAGGATCTGATCGCCTCGGCGCTGCGGACCTTGGAAGCGGAGGCGGGCGGCATCAACACGCTTTCTGCCGCCATTCATGATGGGCTCGGCTCCGCATTCGTGGGCGCGGTCGAGCTGATCTCGGCCGCCCAGGGACGCCTGATCGTGACCGGCATGGGAAAATCGGGTCACGTGGGGCGCAAGGTCGCCGCGACCTTCGCCTCGACCGGCACGCCCGCATTCTTCGTGCATCCCAGCGAAGCAAGCCATGGCGATCTGGGCATGATCACGCCCGATGATGTGATCATGGCGCTCTCGTGGTCGGGCGAGACCGCCGAGCTCAAGGACCTGATCGACTACTCCCGGCGCTTCCGCATCGGACTGATCGCGATCACCGCCGCGCCCGAAAGCACCCTGGCGCAGGCGGCCGACGTGGTGCTTGTGCTGCCGAATGCCCGCGAGGCATGCCCGCACAATCTTGCGCCCACCACGTCCACGCTGATGCAGGCAGCGCTCGGCGATGCGCTCGCGATTGCGCTTCTGGAAAGCCGCGGGTTCACCGCTTTCGATTTCCGCAAACTGCATCCCGGCGGCCGGCTCGGCGCCATGCTCAAATTCGTCAGCAACGTCATGCATCCCGGCGCCGCGGTGCCGCTCGTTTGCTTGGGAACTGCCATGTCCGATGCCGTGGCCGAAATGTCGGCCAAGGGATTTGGATGCGTCGGCATCACCGACGCGGGCGGATATCTCACCGGTATCATCACCGATGGTGACCTGCGCCGCCACGTGCGTTCTGATCTTCTGGAGGCGCGGGTGGAAGACGTGATGACCCGTTCGCCCAAGACGGTTCGGCCGGACCAGCTCGCGAGCGAGGCGCTCGAGATCATCAACTCCTCACAGATTACCGCGCTGATTGTCGCCGACGCTGGCAAGCCAGTCGGGATTGTTCATTTCCATGATCTGTTGCGGGCGGGCGTCGCGTAGTAGCCCGGATTGAGCGAAAAGCGAAATCCGGGGAATTCCCGCGTTTCGCTGCGCGCTCAACGCGGGCTACGAAACTGCCGTGACGACCAGCTTCGCCCCATCCGCGCCTGCCACCCTGACCCGGCTGCCGGCGGGACAATCGGGACCGCTGACTTGCCAGATGGTGTCGCCGATGCGCACCCCCCCGACCCCGTCCACGATCGGCTTTTCGAGCGTGAACACACGGCCCACGTAGCCCTCGGCGCGACGATTGAGAAACGGATTGTCACCGGCGCGCTCGACCTTGCTCGCGAAATGTCGCCAGGCCGGCACAAGCGCAAGCGCAAGCACGCCGAACGAGATCAGCTGCCACTGCCACGCCAGCATCACCACGGCCGAAACGATCCCGATCACAATTGCTGCAAGTCCCAGCCACAGCATGAACATGCCAGGCGCAAGGACTTCCAGAACAAAGAGCACCGCTGCCAGGATGAACCAGTTCCAAGCACCGAGCGAGCCGATGAGATCCAGCATGAGTGCCTCGTCAGGAAACGGCTGCGCCCGTTGGCGGTCCGGTCGGCCGGCGCGGCGGCGATGCAGGCGAGCTGCCCCTGCCGTCGAGCCCGAATGTCGCCTTGGCAATCTCGCCGATGCCGGCGAGTGAGCCCAGCACGTTGACCGCCTCGATCGGCAGCATCAGCACTTTTTGATTTGGCGATTCGGCCAATAGGGAAAAAGCCTTGAGGTATTTCTCGGCGACGAAATAGTTGAGCGCGGCGATATCGCCGCGCGCGATGGCGGCGCTCACCAGCTCGGTGGCCTTGGCCTCCGCCTGTGCCGTGCGCTCGCGCGCCTCGGCGTCGCGGAATGCCGCTTCCTTGCGGCCTTCGGCTTCGAGAATGAGCGATTGCTTCTGGCCTTCCGCGCGCAGAATCGCCGATTGCCGCTGGCCCTCGGCCTGCAGGATTTCTGCCCGCTTCTCGCGTTCCGCCTTCATCTGGCGTCCCATCGCCTGGACCAGGTCGGCGGGCGGCACGATATCCTTGATTTCGATGCGATTGACCTTGACCCCCCAGGGCGAAACGGCGGCGTCAACGACGCGCAGGAGACGCTCGTTGATCTCGTCGCGATGCGAGAGCATCTGGTCAAGGTCCATTCCGCCCATGACGGAGCGGATATTGGTCATGGTCAGTTTGACGATGCCCTGGTCGAGATAGGAGATCTCGTAGCTTGCCTTGGCGGCATCGAAGACTTGAAAGAATGCAATGCCATCGACCGTGACGCTCGCATTGTCCTTCGAGATGACGTCCTGCTGCGGGATATCGATCGCCTGCTCCATCATGTTCATCTTGCGGCCGATGCGGTCGAAATAGGGAACGATGAAGTTGAGGCCGGGCTTGAGGGTGCGGGTGTATCTGCCGAACCGTTCCACCGTCCAGCTGTACCCCTGGGAGACCGTCTTGACGCCGGCGAGCAAGGTCAGGATCGCGAGCGCGACAAACGCGATGACGAAAATATCGAAGCCGGAAAGCATGGGGTTTCTCCTGGCAAGGTGAGGACGCACGACTGCGAACGGGCGACAGATAGCCTTTGCACTTTGGTGCTTCGTTTGTCGTCCGCCGTCCGTCCCCGGTTGTCAAATCCAGGTGATCGTAGTTCAAACGGTAGCCCGGATTGAGCCTATCCGAGCGTGAGCGAGAATGGGCGAAATCCGGGAAGACGCCCGCAAGACGCCCCGGATTTGCGCTTGCGCTTCGCGCAAGCTCCAATCCGGGCTACAAATCTGTCCTCTGTCGGCCGTCCTTTGTCCTCTGTCTTCAAACCCATCCCTTCAATTCGCGCATGGCGAGCTGCCAGATCACCAGCATGCCCGGCGCGCTGTCATTGAGACAGGCAATGGCGGCGAAATTCTCTCCCCCATAACGCTTGAAGACATGGGCGTTCTCGACCGCGATCTCTTCCAGCGTCTCGAGGCAATCGGCGGCAAATCCGGGTGTGATCACGGCGATATGCCTCACTCCCCGCTTGGCGAGGCTTCTGACCGTTGCAATGGTCGCGGGTTCGAGCCATTTGCCGCGCCCGAAGCGAGACTGAAATGTCATGACCAGCTGGGACTCGTCCATCTTGAGCTGATTGCGCAGGAGCCGCATGGTCTCCGCGCAATGGGCATAATAGGGATCGCCGTTCTCGACATAGGCTTTCGGTACGCCGTGAAACGAGGCCAGAATCACGTCCGGCTTGAACGGAAGGCGAGCAAGCTCGGCGCTGGTCGAGGACGCCAGCGCTTCAATATAGATGGCATCATTGTAATAGGGCGGTGCAACGCGCAAGGCCGGCTGGTGGCGCAGCGGCGCGAGCGCGCGAAAGACTTCATCGCACACGGTCGCGGTCGTAGCGGCGCAATACTGAGGATAGAGCGGGATCACCAGCAGGCGCTCACAGCCGTGGGCGAGGAGATGCGTAATGCGTGAGCCAATCGAAGGATTGCCGTAGCGCATCGCCCAATCGACCGCGATGCCGTGCCCCAGCGGCTCGAGCGTCGAGGCGAGCTTTTCCGCCTGCGAGCGGGTGATGGTCTTGATCGGGGACTCGTTTCTCTCCCGGTTCCAGATCTTCTCGTAGTCGCGCGCTTTGCGGCGCGGGCGAAAACGCAGCACAATGCCGTTGAGGACGAGCTTCCAAACGAGACCCTGGTTCTCGATCACGCGAGGGTCGGTGAGAAACTCTTTGAGGTAGCGCCGCACCGAGGCTGGGTCGGCCGCGTCAGGTGTGCCGAGATTGACCAGCAGCACGCCGATTTTGCCGGAGGAGGGGGCTTGGCCGCTGGCTGCTTGGGCTTCGAGCGGTGCAGATACCATTTCATTCATGGCCCCAGCATACGCGATAGCGCGCCGCCTTGCATGCGTGCTAAGCCCGCAGGCGTGACCGAAAGAGAGCCAGATGTCCGTGCTTCGCCTGCTTGCGGTTCTGCTGGCGCTCCTCACCACCGGCATTGCGGCTTATGCAGCGACGGCGCGCGTAACGTTCATCCTGGTCAATGACATCTATTTGATGTCGGATCAGATGATGCCGGACGGGCAGCGGCGCGGCGGTTTCGCTCGCCTCGCTGCCGTTGTCAAAGCCGAGCGTGCCAAGGGCCGCCACGTCATTCTCGCGCATGCCGGCGATACCCTCTCACCGTCTGCGATCTCGAGCATTGATGAGGGCGCGCGCATCATGGCGCTAACCAACATGGTCGCTCCCGATGTCTTTGTACCGGGCAATCACGAGTTCGATTTCGGCAAGGCCGTCTTCCTGCAAAGGATGAGCGAGGCACAGTTTGCGCTGTTTGCAGCCAATCTGCGCGGTGCGCAGGGGGAGGCGCTGCCGAAGTTCAAGGATCGCTCGATCATCACGGTTGACGGGGTCCGTGTCGGTCTGACCGGAGCCACCTATGACGATACTGCGCGCGCGTCCAATCCCGAGGATTTGCAATTTTTTTCCACCGTAACAACGGTCAGCGAGCAGGCGCAGACGTTGCGGCGCGAGGGTGCAGACTTCGTCGTCGCTGTGGTGCATGCGCCGCGCGAGCAGGACTACTCGATCTTTGCGGCCCGCACCGTTGATCTTCTGCTCAGCGGACACAACCACGACCTTTTCATTGAGTTTGACGGACGCAATGCCATCGTCGAGTCGAGCCACGACGCCCAGTACGTCACTGCGATCGACGTAACCATGGAGGTGAGCGAGAGAGGCGGGGCCCGCACCACCGTCTGGCGGCCGGAGTTCCGGATCATTGATACCGCTGCCATTACGCCCGACCCGCAAGTCGCCGCGGTTGTTGCGAAATATGAGCAGGATCTGAGCAGGGAGCTCGATACCCCCATCGGCATTACGGCGGTCGAGCTCGACAGCCGCGTTGCAACGGTGCGCGGCGGGGAGGCCGCAATCGGAAATCTCATTGCCGATGCCATGCGCATTTCGAGCCGGGCAGACGCGGCGGTGACGAATGGCGGCGGCATCCGAGGAGGCAGGATCTACGCCCCCGGCAGCAGCATCACGCGCAGGGACATCATGGCGGAGATGCCGTTTGCCAATCGCGCCGTGACCATTGCGATCAGCGGCGCGGGCCTCAAGCGCGCTCTCGAGAACGGTCTTGCACGCTGGCCCAATCCCAGCGGCCGCTTTCCTCAGGTCTCGGGTCTCGCCATTGTGGCGGACGCCAGCCGCCCTCGTGGCGCGCGCATTGTGTCGCTCAAGATCGACAATGCTCCAATCGAGGACGACAGGATCTATCGCGTCGCGACGAACGACTTCCTGGCGCGCGGCGGCGACGATTACGTGACATTCCGCGACACGAGCCAACTGCTTCCGATCGGCGACTCGCCCCTGATCGCGAATCAAGTCATCGACTATGTCCAAGACCTCGGCACGGTGCGCACCGCAATCGAGGGACGCGTCATTGTGAAATAGCGCGCTCGGCCGCTGCGACGCAACGCTGGGCCGCGAATGTTCGCGTCGTCAAGACGCAAGCAAGCTTGACCTTCGTTGTCGCGTGCAGGCCAGGCGAATCGCTCGGGTCGAGATCGGTTCTAATGGAACTGCGGCATCCCTACGGGGCAGCTCATCTCCCAGACCTGTTACCGCCTGACGTGTCGTAGCCTTTTCTGGGCGCGGACTCGAAAGTGGTGACGGTCGTACGTGTATTGTTAGAGGGGCCTACGGTTGTCGACCTGGTGATTGTGCTTCCCTGCGGAGTAGTGGTCACGGATGTGGTCGTATTGCCGACCGTTCGTGAGGTCGTCGTGTAGATCCCCTGGGCTTGAGCGGCGCTTCCGAGAAGAGCGACCACGACCGATAGTATGACTGAAAGCTTCGTTACGGGCATAACGGCTGTCCATGTTATGCAACCACCAATATACGAAGCGCGTGGCAGAGCTATGAATCTGCTTGTTAAAATTTTATGCGGCGGCTTTGAGAATCCACACGCTCAAAGGTTATCGCAGAGGTAACAACGTACGGTAAGGTCAAGCTTGCGGGATGATCTATCTTGGTCAGTGGAGAAACTCATGCAGCGGGCGCGAAGCATCAGTCACGTCGTCAAGAGCCTTGGCGCGACGGTGTGGGCGACAATCATCTTTGCAACCGCGGCGGGCTGCCCATGGGCGATGGCTGCTCCGACCCATCCGCTCGACCCGCTTGAGGAAGAAGAGCTGATCGCGATCAGGGACATCCTCGCCCACAGTGGCTTGTTTTCGGCCAACACCAATTTTGCCTGGATTCAACTCGCCGAGCCGGCCAAGAAAAACGTCGAAGATTTCCGCGCAGGAGCTGATTTCCGGCGGCAGGCCTCTATCGCGGCCATAGATTACGATCAAGCCAAGTCCTTTCGCGTCATCATC
>CATPCO010000301.1 GCA_955652925.1 uncultured Xanthobacteraceae bacterium
ACCGGATGCGGCTGATCGGCGTGCTTATGGCCTATGCGGAGAGCGATTCAACCGCGCAGTCTTGGCTCGCGGCGTTCCGGGCTGCGCTCGCGAAGTTGGGATGGACGGAAGGCAGCAATCTCCGGATCGAACTTCGCTGGAGCGCCGCTGATGCGGATAGGATGAGGACGTTGGCAAAAGAGCTGGTCGATCTGCGGCCCAATGCGATCTTCGGTGTGACCACGCCCGCGGTCGGCGCCCTAGCCCGCGAGACGAGGACAATTCCGATTGTGTTCGCGGGCGTATCCGATCCGATCGGTGCCGGTTACGTCGATAACCTGGCGCGGCCGGGCGGTAACATCACCGGCTTCATGTCGGGCAACGGGGATCCCGCACTAGGCGGAAAATGGGTGGAACTATTAAAGCAGATCGCTCCGCGCACCGTGCATGTGGCGTTGCTGTTCAATCCAGCAACAGCCGTGCCGCTCCAATCCTTCATGCCCTCCATTCAAGCTGCCGCATCCTCCTTTGCCGTCCAGGTGAGTGCAGCTCCGGTTCACGGCAAGGATGAGATCGAAGGCGTTATCGCCGCACAAGCACGCGATCCAGGTGGCGGCCTCATCGTGATGCCGGACGTGTTCAACGATGTAAATCGTGAACTGATCATTGCGCTGACGGCCCGCTACAGCGTGCCGACGATCTATTTCAATCGCTTTTTTTCAGAACCGGGCGGCCTGATCTCTTATGGTGACATTCGCAGCGAACAGTTTCGCCTGGCGGCAGGATATATCGACCGCGTCCTCAAGGGCGAGAAGCCTGCCGATCTCCCCGTGCAAGTGCCGACAAAGTTTGAGCTGATCATCAATCTCAAGACCGCGAAGGCGCTCGGACTCACCATCCCAGACAAATTGCTTGCGACTGCCGATGAGGTGATCGAATAAAGATTGAAGTTTGCTGCACCTGCTCACGACCGCTTATGGCACTTCTCGGACATAGCCTCGTGCGACGGAATGTCCGCAGCCGGCGAGAGCTGACATAAAATCGTGCCGAGGGATGCCGCAGGCAAGCAGAGGAGCAGGCAAATAGATTACTTGCGGAGGCCAGCACTGGGATGCTCTCGCCGATCAGTTCAAGGACGAGACCAGCGATCTGACGCCGCAGGCGTTCCGTTTACTGGAGCGACGGCAATCGTTTCGCCGGCATGCTGGTCGGTGACATCGATCCAATCAGGCGGCCGGATCAGCCGTGGCTTTAGCGGGCGCATTCGGTCAGCCCGTAGCCGGGCGCTAGCCCGCATCTCCGCGAGGATGGATTCAACGTCGAGCCGGGTCATGGTTCTACCAGATGCCGGATTCCTGCCAGCCGCAATGGCGTGCATAAGCGATCTCGCCTGCCCCTGGCTCTAAGGGCCCGCTGACCGCAAAAAACGCATCCACGAGGCTCTGTGCCCCCCGATGTGCGCCCTAATCCGTATATTTCTCATAAGTCATTGATTTTACTATAGCGACGGCCGACTGCTGATCCGCCGCCACTGCACACTCGATCAGGACTGTTTCAGCGGCAGACACCATATCTGTCCCGGTGGGACGCGCCTCATCGTCAGTCTCCTCCTGTGCGTTTGCGCCTGGTGCAGGTGCGGGTGTTGGTGGGCACGCATCCAGCATGGTTTGAATGCGCTGCTCCAGGTATTGCAGCACGTCTCTGAGCTTATCGATCCCCGCATCATCCGGCTCCGGGGCGCCTTGGAGCGAGCTCGCCGTGAGGATTGAAGATGCGAGCGTCTCGATTTCTTGGCATGTGGCGGGGTCGATCCCACGCTCGCGCATGGTCCATGCCACATCGTGGATGCGTTCGGCGGTTGCAAAGATTTCGGCCCGGCTGCTCGAACGCTCGTTGCTCCGTCGCGCGGGACCTTCCGGAGGGTCCAGGGCAACGGTTTGCCCGCGCGCCTCGGAAATGGTTCTTGCCATTTCCAGGAGCACGGTACGAAAGGCGAGAGAACCCTGTCCGGCGCGCTCGAGTTGAATCAGATGCTCCAGCCGATTGACCGCCGTGAGCACAAGCGCGGTATCGGCCTGACGGTTGCGGCGGGCATACTCTTCGAGGAACCAGCGCCCGCGGGCACTATCCATCACGGCCGCACAAATGGCCTCGTAATCGCTCTCGTCGTCAGAGCGCGGCGCTACTGTGGATAACGCAAAGGGTTCGTCCGCCATGTTCCCAAATCAGACTCTACGATCGGCGCAATCGAATCCGAAGCGCAAATCAAGTCAATGCCAGCGAATCCCCAGATACCCACAGGCGTGACTTTTGCGTGGCGGCTCGCAGGCTTTTATGCCGCGCTTTGCATGGCGCTGGGCGTGCAGATGCCGTTCCTGCCGGTCTGGTTCGCAGCCAAGGGGATGGACGCGAGCTCCGTCGGCATTGTGCTGGCGATCCCCCTCTTGGTGCGCCTGATCGCTACCCCGATCGCGTCGGACCTTGCCGACCGCCATGACGCATTGCGCGCCGTGATCATCACGGGCGCCATTGGCTCGCTACTTGCCTACGGGGGTGTCGGCCTCATGAACGCAACGACTGCCATAATGGCCGCTGTTGCGCTCGCATCGGCGTTCTATACGCCCTTGATGACGTTAGCCGATGCGTATGCGCTGCACGGGCTGCCGTTGCATGGGCGAGGTTACGGCCCCGTCCGCTTATGGGGATCCGCAGCCTTCATTGTAGGCACAATAGGTGGTGGCCTTCTGCTCGACGTTTTCGCCCCGCCCGATCTGATTTGGCTGGTCGTGGCAGCGCTTGGCTTGAACGCCGCAGCGGCCGGCATGCTTTCGCCATTGCACGATGAGAGGTCAGGGCCAAAAAGCGAGCGCGCCCGAGCAACGCTGCTCTTGCGGAACCGCTGGTTCCTCGCAATCGCTGTCGCGGCGGCTCTGATCCAGGCGAGCCATGCCGTTTACTACGGTTTCTCGGCCCTGCAGTGGCAAGCGGCCGGCCGCAGTGGCGCCACAATTGGCATCCTCTGGGCAATCGGGGTGATTGCCGAAATCGCGCTCTTTGCAGCTTCAGCGCGGCACCATTTCGATCCAGTGATTCTTCTGGGCGCAGGAGCGGGCGGCGCAGTGATTCGCTGGGGCGCCATGGCGTTCGACCCGCCGCTGCCGGTACTTGCGGTGCTCCAGTGCCTGCACGCGTTCTCATTCGGCGCCACTCACTTGGGCGCGGTGGCTTTCGTCGCGCGCGCGGCGCCCGCCGGACTGGGGGCTTCTGCGCAGGGCTATCTTGCCGTCGCGCTGGCGCTGGCAATGGCGCTGGCTATGGCAATTTCAGGGGAGCTTTACGCGGATGTCGGCAGCGGCGCCTATGGCGCCATGGCGCTGCTTGCGGCTGTGGGCGGGCTCTGCCTGCTCGCGGGCCGGTCACCCTCAAGTGACATTCCCGATGGTCAGCGCCCGCGCAGCAGGCGGGCGATGTAGGCTACGGGCGAGGGCTTAATCGCAGGTCCGATACATGGCCGCGAGCTCGCGGCCGCTGAGATACATCATGCGCGGCGAAAGCCCTCCGTGCTCCTTGATCCAGCTGCGCACGCGCTCGGGATAGATGTCCATCAGCAGCTGGGTGGCCGCGCGGCTCGTGACCGGCCTGCCATTGTCGCCAGGGTTCCAGGCTGCGTGGAAGCCGAGCCGCGCACGCGATGTCACACACAATCGCTCATACGGTATCACGCCCAGCACCATGGTGCAGGCTGAAAGGCAAGGACCGTCAATGATGACCCGCTCGCCCGAGTTCCGCAGCTCCGTGAGGTTCTCAAGATAAGGACCGATCTGCCCGCCCGGGTCGGCCTTGATTCGCACCGCTGATTGAGCAGCCGTAACCGCCAACGCCGCCATGAGGGCGCCGGCCAGAACCCCAGCAATTCGCATGGTTCCCCCTACCCCTAATCCTACAGGCGCTGCCGTTTCCCCATGGCGGGCGCCTGCCCCGCACGAATATTAGAAAGCCAAATGTGTGAGAAATATGGAATTTCTGATTAACGCGGCGGTTGCTCCCATCCCCACAGGCGCTCGCTGGCGGGCAAAATGCAGCTCCCTTCGTAACGCATTGCGTCCGGGCGATCGCGCGCGAGCAGAAGGGCGCCGTCGAGATCGACAAAACGCGCGCGCTGGGCAAGGAGCATCGCGGGCGCCATGGAGAGCGAAGTCGCTACCATGCAGCCGACCATTACGGCAAAACCCAGGCTTTCGGCCTCGCTCGCCATCGCCAGCGCCTCGGTCAGGCCACCGGCTTTGTCGAGCTTGATATTCACCGCGTCATATTTACCGGCGAGCGCAGCGAGCGAGGCCCGCGCGTGCACGCTCTCGTCCGCGCAAACGGGGATGAGCCTTGGCGTATCCTTGAGCACCTCGTCGCGCGCAGCAGGCAACGGCTGCTCGATGAGGGTTACTCCTGCGAGCGCGCATGCGGAGAAATTCTCTTCCAGGTCTTCGGGCGTCCAGCCCTCGTTCGCATCCACGATCAACTCGCATTGACGCGCAGCAGCACGCACGGCGGCAATCCTTGCAGGATCGCCGGGAGTTCCCAGCTTGACTTTGAGAAGCCTGCGCTGGGCAGCTTTGGCCGCGGCTTCACCCATGGTTTCGGGCGTGCCGAGCGAGATGGTGTAGGCAGTCGTGAGAGGCTTCGGTGCGCTCTCGCCCAAAAGCTCGTGCACCGGCTGGCCGGCTCGCTTGGCGGCAAGGTCCCAGAACGCGCAGTCAAGCGCGTTGCGCGCTGCGCCTGGCGGCATCGCATTCTGCAGGCCTTCCCGGTTGAGCCCACGGGAAATCTCCGCCGCCATCCTCGCCATGGCTTCCATGACGCTCGGGACCGTCTCCCCGTAACGGGCATAGGGGACGCATTCCCCGCGGCCGCAAAAGGTGCCGTCGTAAAGTTCCGCGACGAGCACAATTGCCTCGGTCTTGGCGCCACGGCTGATCGCAAAGGACCCTGCAATAGGCCAGCGCTCAGCGCGAACCGACAACGAAGGGGGAGGACGGTTCATTGCAGGGTTTGCTATCACGGGAGGCGGCGGCACTCGGAGACTTTCGCTCATGTCGCGGATCAAGGTTCTTGTGCTCAGCGTGCTTTTCGCGCTCCATGCAGTGCGCGCCGGCGCGCAAACCGCGGCAACGGACAATTCCGCTGTCTATCTTTACAACGGCGCCGATCGCGCGCAGAGGTTGATCGCAAAAGCGCGCGAGGAAGGCTCGCTCACGCTTTATACGTCCATGGCACCGACCGAGTCGGGGCCGCTGGCACAGGCCTTCCAACAGAAATACGGGGTCAAAGTCGCGCTCTGGCGGGCGCTGAGCGAGAACGTGCTCCAGCGCGCGCTTGCGGAAGCGCGCGCCGGACGCCGCGTCCTCGACGTCATTGAAACAAATGGCCCTGAACTCGAGGCGCTTGCGCGCGAGCAGCTCGTTGCGCCATTCGACAGTCCATACCTCACCGATCTGCCCGATTGGGCGATCCCATCTCACCGGCGCTGGTTCGGCGATCGCGCCACGCTGTGGGTCACCGGCTACAACACGGCCAAGCTCAAACGCGAGGAGCTGCCTCGAACGCTTACCGGCTTGCTCGATCCGCGCTGGAAAGAGCGCCTCGCGCTTGAAGCGACCGATTTCGACTGGATGCATGGGGTGGTCACCGTCATGGGCGAGGAGCGCGGGCTGGATTTTTTCCGCAAGCTTTCCGCCCTAAAACCGCAGATGCGCAAGGGACATGTCCTCCTGGCGCAGCTCGTGGCGGCTGGTGAGCTTTCCCTCTCTCCGACCATCTACAGCAGCAATGTGGCGTCCATCCAAAGCAAGGGCGGTCCGATCGATTTTGTCGCCGTGGAGCCTCTGATCGGGCGTCCGCAGGCGCTGGCGCTTACTGCGAGCGCGCCACATCCTCACGCCGCGCTGCTTTTTGCCGATTTCGTGTTCTCCCCCGAGGGAATGAAGCTGCTCAACGACATGGGTCGCATCCCTTCGAGCCGAATGCAACGAACACTGCTCGACACACACGAATATTTCATGCTCGATCCGATCAAATCGATCGACGAGGGGCAGCGCTGGGAGAAGTTGTGGAACGAGCTTTTCTTGAAGTAGCAAGGTTGGGTCGAGCACACTTTGTGCGAGACCCAACATCATCGCTGCGTTGGGTCTCGTGAAGAATTCGACCCAGCCTACAAGACTACAAGACAAGGGCCGAGTTCTTCATGAGACCCAACAAATCTCGCGCTTGAAAGATTGGGTCTCGCAAGCACTCGACTCAACCTACAGTCCGTCCTCCGTCCTCTCCTAATCGAACCGCCCGGCGGCGTGAGCGAGCAAAGTATAGACTTTGCCGGTTTCCGAGGTGAGATAGGTCCGTGCGACCACCTGGCCGCGGTCGTCCCTCGAGACTTCCTCGAGCAGCCGCTCGAACTCGCCAATGTAGCGATCGACTGTCCGCATGAAATCCCGGTCGGAACGGTATTTTCTGCGAATCTCCTCGAACGCCTTCTGGCCTTGATTGGTATAGAGCTTGCGTGAGAACACGTTGCGCTCGCCGCGATTATAACGATCCCATAGCTCGGCGGCGGCCTCGTGATCGATCAGCCGTGCAATATCGACTGCCAGCGAGTCGAGCGAATCGATGGTGCTTCGTTCACCGGTGCTTCGCTCGGCTCGCGGTGCTTCCGACACCGTTTCGCGCGGCGGCGGCTCCCGCATTGCCGGCGGTGGTTCTCGCGCAGGAGCCTCTGCTTCCTGGGAGGCACGCGTGAGCAGCTCGGAGAGCCAGCCCGTGCGCCCTCCAGCCGCACCTTGACCGGGGCTGAGCGAAGGTGCTTCCCCACGCCGGGACGTCATCGGCGGCGCGGTCATTCCCGTGATGTCCGCGCGGGGGAGATCACCGCGCGAGCCGCCATTGGTGGGCGGCGGCTCATCACGCATGCCACGGCGCGGGGCCGCCTCCGCGGGCTCCTCGCGCATGACACGGCGCGGTGCGACTTCTGCGCGCTCGGCGCGCCGGTACGCCGGCTCGACTGCGTCGATGCCGCGGCCGTGACGAGCGACGATGCGGTTGAGCTCCGCCAATGCCTCGATCTGGTCGACAATGACGCGGCGCATTTGCGCGGCGCTGTCGGCGGTCTCCTGTGGCAATTCGAGAATGCCGCGGCGCAGCTCGGCGCGGGTTGTCTCCAGCTCCTGCTGCATGTCGGCCGCCATGCGTTTCAATCCCTCGATCACATCGGCGAAGCGCTGCGCCGCCTGTGCGAACATCGCGTTCGTTTCCTCGCTGGCCTGCTCGTAGATCTCGTGCATGGCCTGCGCCATGCGGTTGCGCTCTTCCTCGGCATTGGTCCGAATGGCCTCGAAATTGTCGGCGATTGCCTGCGCCCCGCCGGTGGTGGCATCGGCAGTGAGCCGCGCGATCTCGCGCGCGCGCTCGGCAGCGCCTTCGAGCGACTGATCGAGCACGCCGGTAAAGCGAGTGAGGCGCTGTTCGAGATCGTTGCTCTTCTCCTCAAGCGTGGCAACCAGCTGATCGAGCACGCCGCGGCGGTCGGCGAGCGTGCCTTCCGTACGCCGGTTGCTGTTATCGATGAGCGCGACGGCCTCGGCCAGCGATCGTCCGTGCGCATCGAATTGGCCGGCGAGCTGCGTGAGATCGCTGATCGTTTGCGTGGCCATGGCCTGGAAGCCGGTGATGTTGCGCTCGACCTCGCTGTTCGCCGCACCGGTTTTTTGCGCAACCTGGTTCATGGCCGCCACGAAATCGGAGACCCGCGTGACGAGCGTGCTTTCGATCTCGCTCATGTTCTCGTGCGCGCCGCTCAACACCTCCTGGAGGAGAATATTAGCCTCGCGCAGGCGCTCGAACAGCGCGGTGGTATCCGACCGCAGCATATTCTGCGTCTCAAGGATCTCGGATACCGCAGACGAGGCGCTCTGCTTGGACTGCTCGACTGCGGCCTGCGTCGATTCCTGCAGCTCGCGCAAGGTGCGCGCGATCGTCTTGGATGCGCTTTGGGTCGCCATTTCGGCCGTCTCGCGCAGCTCCCTGATCGAGCGGGCAAGCGCCTCGCTGGTCTGCTCCGTGGCGGTATCGTGGTTGGTCTTGAGGTGCTGCAGCGACTGATTGACCGCGCCGGTCGCGTTGGCGCTTGCCTCGTTGATCAGGCGGGCAATCTGCTCGCTGTTGTCCATCATGGTCTGCGTGAAGGTGAAGCCCTTCGCCTCGATCGCCTTGACCGCATGATCGGTCACGCGGGCGACCTCGCTTGCGAACTCCTGGCTCTTGGAGGTCAGGGCGCTCAGGAGCCCGCTCGACCTGTCGTCCACGATGCGCGTCATCTCGGCCGCGCGTTGGCTCACCGCGGTCGAAATCTCGTCCGCCTTGCCGACGAAGGTTCGCGCCACCTCCGCGCTTACGGCGAGCAAGGTGCGTTCCACTTCGCTTGCATTCTGCTTGAGCACGTTGCTGACCCCCGTCGACATGCCGCTGATCAGGCGCTCCGCGTCGTGGGTGCTCGACCGGATGGCTGTCGTGGTGGTGGTCGTGATCTCGCCCAGCAATCGTTCCGCTTCGCTGGTGTCGGTCTTGATCGCTTCGACCAACTGCTGCAACCGGTTGCCGATCAGGTTGGAGGCGGACGTCGTCAGATTGCCGATCGAGCGCTCGGTTTCGCTGGTGGTGGCTTTGATCGTGCTGTTGAATTGCGCGATCCGCCCGTCAATGAGATCGGCCGCGCTCCTGGTGAGCTGCTCAAGCGACTGCACCGCCTCGCCGGCGCTCTTGCTGATGGTGCCACTGAGATGCTCGGTGCGCGAGACCAGAAGGTCGGCGGCAGACTGGCTGCGGGTCTCGAGGTCCTTGGCCACGGCCTCGGCGCGTCCGATCAGAAGCTCCTCGAAACGGCCGATGCGCGTATCCAGCCCGTCGGCGACTTCCATGGCATGGACGCCGAGCGCCTTGTCGATGTCATCGATCTTGGTGGCGAGATTCTCGGCAAGCTTGGCGCCGCGCACATTGATGACGGTGGTCACGTCCGCAATGCGTTTGTCGAGGGCGCCAACAACCTCCTTGCCCCCCTCCGCCATTGTCTTGGCAATATCCATGACGCGCGAGCCGAGCGCGTCATTGAGCGTCTGAACACGGCCATCGAGCGCGTCACGCAGGCGCGTGAACTGCTGATCGAGGCTGGCCGTGACCTCGGCGGACTTGGTGGTCACGCGGGTATCG
>CATPCO010000302.1 GCA_955652925.1 uncultured Xanthobacteraceae bacterium
GCGATAAGCTCGTGGCGTCGCCTGATGCGACACTGCCCACCTCTTTGTCATGCGCGCGCCGCGCTCATTACGACCCGCGCAGAACCGATGAAGCATCTCGTCCCGGCCGGTCTAAACCGCTCGCCCGTTCACGAGGCGAGGATGGTTTCCTCTCTGCACACCGCCGGCTCTCCATTTCCTGGCTGGGGCCTGCAATCGGCGCACAAGCGGCTCAGGTCGATTCCCTGGTTAAAACCTAGTCCGTCTTGAACCACAATCCAAGTGCTTTTTTTGCACCCTGGGATGCGAAGGATTCATGCCAAAGTGCGCGCGACCAGCGCCCGCGGAATATCGCAGAGATCGTATTGCGGCGGAGCACATGCAAGCCCCGCTGCCTCGAAAAGCGATCGTACACCAGCGGCCTGCCCAAAGCCAAGTTCGACGACCAGAACGCCTGCCGGCGCCAGCAGCCGCCGTGCATCCGCAGCGATGGCACGGTAGCCGTCGAACCCATCGGACCCCCCGTCGAGCGCCAATAGCGGATCGAAGGAGCAAACCTCAGGCGGGAGATCTGCAATTTCCTCGTGCGCAATGTAGGGCGGATTGGAGACGAGAAGATCAATGGGGCCATCGAGGGCGGCCCCATAGTCGCACGCAACGAATGAGGCGCGAGTCCCGAAACCGGCGGCATTATCGCGGGCGCATCGAAGTGCGGCCACATTGATGTCGGTCCCTACTCCAAAACTTTCGGGGAGTTCCGATAGAATCGCCAGCAACACGGCACCGGAGCCGGTTCCGAGATCGGCAACGCGCAGCGTGCGCGCACGAGATAAGCTCGGATAAGCGGCTGCGAGCGCAGCCTCCACGACGGTCTCGGTCTCCGGCCGAGGTACAAAAGTTTGCGGATTGAGCCGCAAAGACAATTTCCAAAATTCCTTGCGGCCGATAATCCGCGACACCGGCTCGCGCATGAGCCGGCGCGCGGCAAGACGAGTGATGGCGGCAGCCTCGTCGTACGCCAGCACGCGTTGCGATTGGGTGACGAGAGCGGCCGCATCAAGCGCAAGAGCATGGCCAATGAGCAGCCGAGCGTCGAGATCGGGATTGTCAACGCCGCCGCGACGCAACCTCTGCGCGAGCGTTCGCCGTGCCGCCGCCAGCGAATGTCCCGTGAGCTCCTCGACGTGCAGAACAACGCGCTTGGAAGTCTCTTGGGCAGGGTGGGCCACTGCTCCCTCGCTTGCCTGCGAGGCCGCCTGGAGGCGCGCCGTCACGAGAGGGCCCCATCAGCCGCGAGCAGCGAAGCCTGGTGCTCGGTCACGAGCGCGTCGATGATCTCACCCAGTGCCTCACCCTCGATGATTTGAGGAAGCTTGTAGAGGGTGAGATTAATCCGGTGGTCGCTCACGCGGCCCTGCGGGAAGTTGTAGGTGCGGATGCGTTCCGAGCGATCACCCGATCCCACCTGGCCCCGGCGCTCCGCCGCACGCTCGGCATCGCGCTTGCGGCGCTCCGCATCGTAGAGGCGCGCGCGCAGGACTGCCATGGCCTTGGCGCGATTCCTGTGCTGCGAGCGATCTTCCTGCATCATCACGACGATCCCGGTTGGAATATGCGTGACGCGCACCGCTGATTCGGTCTTGTTGACGTGCTGTCCGCCGGCACCGCCGGAGCGCAACGTGTCGATCTTCAGATCGGCGTCATTAATTGCGATATCGACATCAGCCACTTCCGGCAGCACGGCGACGGTCGCCGTCGAGGTATGAATTCGTCCCGAGGCCTCGGTGTCGGGGACGCGTTGAACGCGGTGGACCCCCGACTCGAATTTGAGCCGGGCAAACGCTCCGCGGCCGCGAATTTCCGCGACGATCTCCTTATAGCCCCCCATGCTGCCTTCGCTGGCCGAAATGATTTCAACTTTCCAGCCCTGCTTGGCGGCATACCGCTCATACATGCGCAACAGATCGCCGGCAAACAAAGCAGCTTCGTCGCCGCCGGTCCCCGCGCGAATTTCGAGAATGACGTTGCGCTCGTCCATCGCGTCCTTCGGCAGAAGCGCAATCTTGATCTCCTGCTCGAGCGCGGCGCGCTGCTCTTCGAGCTGCGGTTTCTCGGCAGCCGCCATGGACCGCATCTCCGGATCCGTCCCCGGATCCTCAATCAGCGCATTGAGATCGTCGATTTCGCTCGCTATGCCGCGGTAGCGCTTCACGGTCTCGACGACCGGCCCAAGCTCGGCAAATTCGCGCGAAAGCTTGACATAGATCTCAGGAGAAAGGGCACTTGCCAGCTCGCTTTCGACCGCCTTATGGCGCACCAGAAGCGCATCAAGTTTCTGCTCAGGAAGCATCCGACAGCTCAAGACCGCAATGGCGTACAATCCGCGCGAGAACCTGCGTCAAATCTGTAAGCCCTGTTCGACCGCGAATTTCTGCAGCTGATCGCGGATCGGCACGGTTCCGACCGGCTGTTCGATCAGCGGGATCATGAAGGCAGCCGCCTTGGCGGCGTCGAGCGCAAGCAGCATCGCCTTCACCGGCCCTACAGCTGACGGCGCAAGCGAAAGCGCGCGATAGCCGATCGCCACCAAAGCGAGCGCACCGAGCGGGCGGGATGCGAGTTCGCCGCACACTGTGACCGGCGTATCATGGGCGCGAGCCTTTTCCACGATCACCCTGAGCGCCCGCAGCACGGGAGCCGAGATCGCGTCGAACCGATCGGCGACCCGCGCGTTGCCCCGATCGGCTGCATAAAAAAACTGGACGAGGTCGTTTGTCCCGATCGAGAGAAAGTCGACCCGTTCGAGCAGTTCATCGAGCTGGTACAGCAGCGAGGGGACCTCAACCATCGTCCCGACCTTGACGCTTGCAGGCAACTTGTGGCCATGGCGCCGCAGGTGAGTGAGCTCGCGTTCCACGAGCGATCTCGCTTCATCGAATTCCTCGACGGTCGCGATCATCGGGAACATGAGATTGAGATCACGTCCACCGGCCGCCCGTAGGAGGGCGCGAATTTGGCTGCGCAGCAGTCCCGGTCGATCGAGCCCCAGCCGGATCGCTCGCCACCCGAGAGCAGGGTTCTCCTCATCGAGATTACGCATGAAGGGCAGCACCTTGTCGCCGCCGATATCGAGCGTCCTGAAGGTGACGGGACGCTCCCCGGCCGCATCGAGCACGGCTCGGTAAAGCGAGAATTGCTCCGCCGAGCGGGGAAAGCTCGCAGCAACCATAAACTGCAACTCGGTGCGGAAGAGACCGATGCCCGAGGCACCGGTTTCCTCGAGGTGCGGAAGATCGACCGGAAGACCGGCATTGATCATCAGCGCGATGCTCTGTCCATCCTTGGTTGTGCACGGCTTATCACGCAGCGCGAGATACTGCGACTGGCGGCGCGCGCGCAGCCGCACCCGCTCCACATAGGCTTTTTCCATGTCGGGAGAGGGCCGCACATGCACGTCCCCCGTGGATCCATCGACGATGATCGGATCTCCGGGATCCGCCACGCCGGTGGCGTTGTCGATCTTGCCTATCGCGGCAATACCAAGCGCACGCGCGACGATAGCGACGTGTGAATTGGGACCTCCCTCTTCGAGAACGAGGCCGCGCAGGCGTTTGCGATCGTAATCAAGCAGCGCCGCCGGTCCCATGGAGCGGGCGACGAGAATGGAATTTTCGGGCAAGCGGTCGCGCGCGGGCGCATAATCCTTGCCGAGCAGGTGATGCATCAGACGATTGGCGAGCTCGTCGAGATCGTGGAGCCGCTCACGCAGGTAAGGATCGGTTGCACGCAGCATGCGCGCGCGCGTATCTGACTGCACCCGTTCGACAGCAGCCTCGGCGGTCAGCCCCGTCGCCACCGCCTCTTCCAGCCGGTGCACCCACCCCCGATCGTAAGCAAACATCCGGTAAGCTTCGAGCACATCCCGATGCTCGCCGCCGTCGGAAAGCTCTCCCCGTTCCAACATGACGTCGAGGTCCGATCGCATGGTTTCGACCGCACTCTCCAGGCGTTTGACCTCCTTGCCCACGTCGTCGGCGATGAAGCTCGTAATCACCACGCGCGGCTCGTGCAGTACGACGTGCCCAAGCGCAATGCCGTCGTTGAGAGCAAGTCCGGTAAGATGAAGCGGCCGCCGAGCAGCGGGCTCCGCGCCGGGCTTGGCGATGGCCGAGAGCTCTCCCGAGGCAATCGTCTCGGCGAGCACCATCGCGGTCGTCTGCAGCGCCTCCTCTTCCTCCTCGGTGTAGGTTCGCCGTGCCCGGTTCTGGACCACGAGCACGCCTAGCGTATTGCCGGCGCGCAGAACCGGAACGCCAAGGAACGAGTGATAAATCTCTTCGCCTGTTTCCGGCCGATAGGAGAATGCCGGATGATTCTGCGCGTCGGACAGGTTGATCGGGTTCGCCTCGCTTGCGACCAGGCCGACCAAGCCCTCGTCCGAACGCAGCACCGTCTGGTGCACCGCCGATTTGTTGAGGCCTTCGGTGGCGTAAAGCTCCAGCGTGCTGTCGACGCGCAACACATAGACGGAGCACACCTCCGCTACCATGTTGGCGGCAATCAGCACCACGATCTTGTCCAGGCGCTCCTGCGCGCTGACAGGCTCCGCCATGACCTCGCGGAGCCGGCGTAGCAGCACGCGCGGACCGCCGAGCGCGCCACGCATGACGTGATCCCTCGGACCAGCCCAATGTCACCGGGGCGAGCAAAGCGCGCTGCAAACCGCGCTCCAGTAAGTGCGAGGACGCTTTTCGATACTCTGACCGTTGCCGGTCAGCCCGAAAGCGCCCTGCGGCCTCGGCTCGATATCAGTTCAATTCACCGTCAGCATCCGCACAGCAACAGGCGCACGGCGCTGCACTCTTTGGCCGTATAGCGAATGCGGTACGGCCGGGGCAAGCCGAACCCGCGCAAGCCGCTTGCTACCACGCGTAGCTCGCGGAAATCCGCCCGCAGGCCACGCAAAACTGGTCGGTTTGCACGATGGCGGCGTACACGTCGCGCAGGCGAGGGCAAGGGGGTAAGCGCAGCTCGGCCGGTAGCAGCGCCGCGTGCGGCCCGAACAGGCGCTCGATCGCATGTTCGATGTCCGCTGCGCCGGCGGGTTTGTCGAGCGCGTCGCGAGGAATGCCCGCGGTAAGCGTTTTGCACAAAATCTCGCGTTCGACGAGCGGCAGGTGCGTGAGGTCGCTTCCCGCAACGAGGACTGCCAGGTGATGATCGGGGTGCGCCTCATCAGCGAGCGCGGGCTTGACATTGCGGAACTGAAAAGCCGCATCGAACCCCTCCGACCCCTGGGTGAAGCAGGATGCCAATTCGACCGCCTCCTCGGCGATATAATAACGATTTAGAGTATCGAACCAGATGTACCGATAGCCGTGCTTGGTCAGACACGGCTCCCACCCTTCCCAGGCCGGCGCCAAGGTATATGGTGCGAGCGCCTCGGCGATTACGACCTTGGGCCGGTGCCTGTACCAGTTGCCATGCAGCAAAACGTCCTGCTCGGCTCCTTCCACATCCACCTTGAGAAAATCGATCTCCGACGGCGCATATCGGTTACAAAGCTCTTCCAGCGTCATCAGCGGCGCCGTGATGGCTCGCCAGGATTTGCCGAACTCGGACTGCGCGGATCGCGCATTGCTTTCGATCATGGTCGACAGGCCATGAAAATCGGAGACGAGATAAAAGGTCGCCTCACCGCTGCTGGCGCCGACCAGTGCCTCGATATGTCGATCGCGCGCTCGTACCGCTCTGCTCAGCCGCGCAAGCCAGGGATTGGGCTCGACCGTGATGCCGCGCCATCCCGTGAGATAAAAGGCGAACGACATATTGTCATAGACCGGGTGCCCCGATCCGATGTCGATGTAAAATCCCTCATTGCGCGTGCCGAAGCAGCGCAGGAGATAAAGATCTTCAAACCGTTGCGCGTAGGAGATAACGCCAGACTTGCGCCTTCGATTGGGCATTGGCGGCAACAGAATTATTTGTCCAGATCATAGAGCGAGTGCAGCGTACGTACCGCCAGCTCCGTGTAATTGGCCTCGATCAGAAGAGAGAACTTGATCTCCGACGTGGTGATCGCGCGAATATTGATCCCTTTCTCCGCCAGGGCCTTGAAGGCCTGGGCGGCCACGCCGGCGTGGCTGCGCATTCCGATACCGATCACTGACACCTTGGCGACGTCATTCGCCCCATCTACTCGCTCATAACCCACCCGGTCCTTGACCTTGATCAGAACTTCCGTTGCGCGCTGATAGTCCGCGGCGGGCACAGTAAAGGTCAGATCGGTGGTGGCGCCATCAGCCGAGACGTTCTGCACGATCATGTCCACGTTGATGTTGGCCTCGGCGAGCGGCCCGAAAATGGCCGCGGCAATGCCAGGCTTGTCCTGCACCCGCCGGATCGAGATCTGCGCCTCGTCCTTGGAGAAAGCGATACCCGTGACGACCTGCTGTTCCACGATCTCCTCCTCGCCGCAAATGAGGGTTCCTGGCGGGATCCCGCGTGGATCGATATCCTCCGGCTTTTCGAAGCTCGATCGCACGAAGATACGCACGTTGTGCACCATTCCGAGCTCCACCGAGCGCACCTGCATCACCTTGGCGCCGAGCGAAGCCAGCTCCAGCATCTCTTCGTATGCAACCCGGTCGAGCCGGCGCGCACGCTGCACCACGCGCGGGTCGGTCGTATAGACTCCGTCCACATCGGTATAGATGTCGCAGCGTTCCGCCGCGATGGCAGCGGCGATGGCGACCGCCGAGGTGTCCGATCCGCCGCGTCCCAAGGTCGTGATGCGCCCGGTTTCCTTGTGCAAACCCTGAAACCCGGCGATGACCGCCACCTCATGTCTTTCCTGGAAGCGTTTGAGCAGCTCCGCGCCGTTGACATCCAGGATGCGCGCCGCCGCATGTGCGTTCGAGGTAAGAATGGGCAATTGCCAGCCTTGCCATGATCGCGCATTGACGCCCATTCCTTCAAGCGTAATGGCAAGCAGACCCGCCGTGACCTGTTCGCCGGTCGATACGACGGCGTCGTATTCCCGGGCGTCGTGCAACGGCGCCGCTTCGCGACACCAGCCCACGAGCTGATCGGTTGCGCCCGCCATGGCGGATACGACGACAGCGATTTCGTGACCTGCATCGATCTCGCGCTTCACGTGCCGCGCGACACTGCGGATGCGTTCGAGATTGGCGACCGAAGTGCCGCCGAACTTCATCACTAGGCGAGGCATGACAATGCCAGCTACTGCGCCGCGTCCTTGGCCTGGTCGCCATTGCCGTTGGCGGAATCCTGCCCGTTCTTGAGCAGCGAAGGCTGCGGCATGGTAATGATGTTGTAGCCGCAATCCACGAAATGAATGTCCCCTGTCACTCCTGTGGAAAGATCTGAAAGAAGGTAGAGCGCCGCCCCGCCGATCTCGTCTAACGTCACGCCGCGACGCAATGGCGAATGGCGGTGCTGAAAAGCAAACATCTGCCGTGCTTCGCTGATGCCGGCGCCCGCAAGGGTGCGGATCGGGCCAGCCGAAATTGCGTTGACGCGTATAGCCGCCGATCCGAAATCGACCGCGAGATAACGCACGGAGGCTTCGAGTGCGGCCTTGGCAACTCCCATGACATTATAGTTGGGCATGGCGCGCTGCCCGCCGTTGTAGGTCAAAGTCAGCATCGCACCGCCGCCACTCATGAGTGCCGCCGCGCGTTTTGCCGCTTCAGTAAACGAGAAGCACGAGATCAGCATGGTGCGCACGAAATTGTCGCGCGTGGTGTCGGCATAACGGCCTTTGAGCTCGTTCTTGTCCGAGAACGCGATTGCATGCACCAGAAAATCGAGCGCGCCCCATTTCTCGGCGAGCACGGCAAATGCCGCATCGATTGACTGCGCCTGCCCGACGTCACACGGCAGCAGGAGCGACGCGCCAATCGAATCGGCGAGCGGCCTTACCCTGCGGCCAAGGGCCTCGCCCTGATAGGTGAATGCAAGCTCGGCTCCCTGGGCGGCGAGCATCCTGGCAATTCCCCAAGCAATGGAATGGTCGTTTGCGACCCCCATGATCAGTCCGCGCTTGCCCTGCATCAGCCGCGTCATGCCGCTCTTTTCTACCACACTGTCCCCATGATCCCCCCGATGAGCCGCGCGTTAACTTTTACAGGCCATATCAGGCCTCGACGTGCTTGAGCACCACCGAGGCGTTCGTGCCGCCGAACCCGAACGAATTCGACAACACGCAGCCGAGCTTCACGTTGTCCTGCCGCTCGCGCACGATCGGGACATCTTCGAATGCCGGATCAAGTTTCTCGATATTGGCGCTTTCGCAGATGAAGCCGTTGTTCATCATCAAAATCGAATAGATGGCCTCTTGTGCGCCGGCCGCCCCGAGTGAGTGTCCGGTCAGCGATTTCGTCGCCGAGATGGGCGGGCACTGTGCGCCGAAGACTTCGCGAATGGCTTCAATCTCCTTGATATCGCCGATCGGCGTCGAAGTCGCATGCGGATTGATGTAATCCACCGGGATCCGGATCTCGCGCAGTGCCATCCGCATGCATCGCACGGCGCCTTCACCCGACGGGGCGACCATGTCGAAGCCGTCCGAGGTGGCACCGTAACCCGCGACCTCCGCATAGATGCGCGCTCCCCGCGCTTGCGCGTGAGCGAGCTCTTCCAGAACCAGCACGCCGGCGCCGCCTGCGATCACAAAACCGTCACGATCTACGTCGTAGGCGCGGGAGGCTTTTTGTGGTGCCTGATTAAAGCCCGATGACATCGCCCCCATAGCGTCGAACAGAACCGACAGCGTCCAATCGAGCTCCTCACAGCCGCCTGCGAAAATGACGTCCTGCTTGCCCATCCGGATCACTTCCGTTGCATTGCCGATGCAATGGTTCGATGTCGCGCAGGCCGACGAGATCGAATAGCTGACCCCCCTGATCTTGAACCAGGTGGCAAGCGTGGCCGAGGCAGTAGAAGACATGGCCTTTGGCACAGCGAATGGGCCGACGCGTTTCGGGCTTTTGTTGCGCGCCACATCGGCAGCTTCCACGATCGTGCGCGTGGATGGGCCGCCCGAGCCCATGATGATCCCGGTCATCTCGTTCGAGACTTCCTTCGCTTCGAGACCGGCATCCCGAATGGCCTGCTCCATGGCGAGATGATTCCACGCCGCGCCGCCACCCAGGAATCGCATGGCGCGACGATCGATAGACTCCTCAGGGACAAGACTCGGAGCGCCATGCACCTGGCACCGAAACCCAAGTTCGGCGTATTTATCGGCGCGCGAAATGCCTGATTTGGCCTCGCGCAGGCTTGCTAGAACTTCCTGCGTTGTGTTGCCGATGGATGAGATGATCCCCATCCCGGTGACAACGACCCGTCTCATGAAACCCTCGTTCGCATGCTGAGCCGCGCAGGCCCGGCGGGCTGCCGTCAAGCCGCACTCGGCTCCGGCATTGCCTGATCGCGAAATAGGCCGACCTTGAGATCCATCGCGCGATATATGATCGACCCATCCGCCGAGAGCCAACCGTCGGCGACACCCAGCACGAGCTTCGAGTGCATCACTCGTTTGATGTCGATGCCGTACACAACCTTCTTGACTGTCGGCAGGACTTGACCGGAGAACTTGAGCTCGCCCAATCCGAGCGCTCGCCCTCTCCCAGGAGCCCCGAGCCAGCCGAGAAAGAAGCCCAGCAGCTGCCAGAGAGCGTCAAGCCCAAGGCACCCCGGCATGACAGGATCGCCTTTGAAATGGCATGGGAAGAACCAAAGGTCTGGCCGCAGATCCAGCACGGCTCGCACCAGACCCTTGCCATACTGACCGCCCGCCTCCGCTATTTCCGAGATGCGGTCGAACATCAGCATCGGCGGAAGTGGCAGCTGGGCATTTCCTGCGCCGAACAATTCGCCCCGCGCGCAGGCCAAGAGTTCGCCATAATCAAAGCTCGTCCGCCGCTTCTCCATTCGTTTCGCTTCCGCGGTCACCTCTCTCGCCTCCTCTGAGCAGTTGCTTAAGGTAAAGATAGGCGGAACAAGGGGCAAAAAGCCAGCCGTCGGCGGCACAAGCGGCCAAGCCCCGAGCTTTCATCCGCCGGTGTTTGCATCTTCGGACAAATATGTTACAAACGCAACAATCTCTCGGCCGAATGTCTCAAGCTCAGGCGTTGTCATGCCAGCATCCCGTGTCATTGTCTTCACCGACACAACCGGAAATTTGAAAGCGGCCGGCGAGCCCCGGTCCGCTTCCACCGGCTGCGGCTGGCGCGATGTCAAGACTCTGCTGCGTGAAGCAGGATTGCGCCCGACCCAGCAGCGCCTGGCGTTGGGGTGGATGCTGTTTAGCAAAGGGGACAGGCACCTCACCGCCGAGATGCTCTTCGAAGAAGCGATCAAGGCGAAAGTCCCGGTCTCGCTTGCCACTATTTACAACACGCTCCATCTGTTCACGGACGTAGGGCTGTTGCGCCAAGTCGCCGTTGACGGATCGAAGACATATTTCGATACCAACGTCTCTCAGCATCATCATTTTTTCATTGAGAACGAGAACGATCTCGTTGACATCCCCCATTCGGAAGTGGTCGTCGGAAAGACTCCGACACCGCCGGAAGGGTACGAAGTGGCGCGCGTCGATATCGTCGTTCGGCTAAGACGAAAGCAGCGCTGATCTCATTGGCTCCCCCGAGCCGGCGTTATTCCACCTTCTCGTTCAGATAGACGCCCCACAACTGCTCCTGAGCCACCCAGCCGTCGAACCCGGCGCCCGCGATGCGGCACCAGACGCCGGTGCAGCGCTTGACGGCCGCCAGCACGCCCGCCTGGAGTTTCGCCAACACCACGCCGCCGCCATCCGGCTTGTCGTAGACCGGAACCAGTTGGCTCTTGTCCTTCGGGTTCACAAGCGCAGTGCGCCTTCCCGACAACAGCGAGTGGTACACCCAACCTTCGGACCCTTCCCAATCGCGGATGCGCCGCCAATTGTCGGACTCCGCGGTAATCTCGACCGGCAAGCCCGCGCGCGTATAGACGAACGTGACGTCATGATCCCGCGTGGGTCCGCCGCGCACATTGACATGGTCGGGCTTAAGACTGACGAAGCGCGGTAGCGGCAAGCCGCTCTTAGGCCCAACTGCCGGCTCGGCCAGGGCATATTCCGTCGCAAACAACGCCCCTGTAAGGGCAAGCAATAGAAGGCTCGAACGTCGCATGCCGCGCAAAATGCCTGAAGTCATGCGTCCACCGGCTTTGCTACGTTGGACTGGCGAACGTGCGTGCTTGCGCGCCCTGTCTTCGCGTCGCGTATGTTGCAGAAATCCCGCCGGGAAGGCAGTCTCGGATACCGTGGTTAAGGAGACCTGAACGCGCCGGCACGAGCCGTTTCCGCAAGGTCAATTATGGCGAACCCCAAAAAGAAGCCGCTTGTCGTCGTCACGCGCAAGCTGCCCGACAGGGTCGAGACCCGGATGCGCGAATTGTTCGACGCGCAGCTTAATCTCGATGACAAGCCGCTCACCCCCTCGGAACTCGCTGACGTGATGAAAAAGGCCGACGTCCTGGTACCGACGGTTACTGACCGCATCGATTCGGCTGCGCTGAGCAAAGCGGGAGACAGTCTCAAGCTGATTGCAAACTACGGCAACGGCGTCGACCATATCGACGTTGCGACCGCGCTTAGCCGCGGGATCACCGTGACCAACACGCCCGGCGTTCTCACCGAGGATACCGCGGACATGACCATGGCGCTCATCCTCGCGGTGCCGCGCCGATTGGCGGAAGGCGCCGCCGTCTTCAGTGATGAGAAGCCCTGGAACGGCTGGTCCCCTACCTGGATGCTAGGCCATCGTATTTGGGGGAAGCGGCTGGGTATCATCGGCATGGGGAGGATCGGCCAGGCGGTGGCACGCCGCGCCGGGGCTTTCGGTCTTCAGATTCATTATCACAATCGGCGCCGGGTGCCCGCCAAAATCGAGGAAGAGCTCAAGGCGACGTATTGGGAAAGCCTCGATCAGATGCTCGCTCGCATGGACATTATCTCGATCAACTGTCCTCACACCCCTGCGACATATCACCTGCTGTCCGCGCGCCGGCTCAAGCTCATTCGACGCGAGGCTTACATCGTCAACACCGCTCGCGGCGAGGTCATCGATGAGAATGCCTTGGTACGGCTGATCTCTGCTGGGGACATCGCCGGTGCCGGACTCGACGTCTTCGAGCACGAGCCTGCGGTCAATCCGAAGCTCGTGAAACTGGCGCGGATGGGCAAAGTGGTGCTGTTGCCGCACATGGGCTCAGCCACGCTCGAGGGCCGTATCGACATGGGCGAAAAGGTTATCGTCAACATAAGGACTTTTCTCGACGGCCACCGGCCGCCGGACCGGGTATTGCCGTCGATGTTGTAGAGCATCCAAGTTGTTGCGGTGTTTTGTCTCTGCTGCTGCGCTTTGCCATAATCTGTCGTATGATGATTGCGTTCTCGGGAGAATCATCCATGCGCGCTGTTTTGCTGGCCGGTGTAACCGTGATCGCATCAATCGCACCGGCCTTGGCCGCCGTGCTGGCACCGGCGGACATCCAAGCCACTTTCTTCAACGGGCAGCCATTCACGGCGGCCGCGAGCAACATCAAGTACAAGATGACCTTCACGGCCGACGGCAAGATGACGCGGGAGCCGATCCGCGCAGGTGCAAAGAACGAGGGCACCTGGAAACTGAGCAAAGACGGTTTCTGCTCGACGTGGAAAGGCTCCAAGCAGAATTGCTATCGTGTTCAGCCCGCGGGCGACAATAAATGGTCGGTGATGAAGGGCAGTACGACGGTCGCGACTTGGACCAAGTGAACTGGACCAAGTGACCGGACCAAGTGAACCGAACCAGGTGAAGTCGGCTCAGGCGTGGCCGGAAAGATCGCGGATGGCGGGGTGTTCGGCCGAAAGGGGGTTGGCGGGATCCCATCCATAGACGAGCGTCTCAAACCTCATGGAGCGGGCATCGAGCATGAGCAGCCGCCCTACCAGCCCCTCGCCAAAGCCGACAATCTCCCGGATGATTTCGAGCGCCATCAAGGAGCCGAGGACACCGGTCAGCGCGCCCAGGATGCCGGCCTCGGCACAGGCAGGAACCGCCCCAGGAGGCGGCGGCTCGGGAAACAGGCAACGAAACGTCGGGTTCGGAGTACCGTCACGGCCTCGCTCATGGGCGCGCAAGGTCGTCAGCGTGCCATCGAAAACGCCGACCGCACCGGTCACCAGCGGCTTGCCGGCAAGAAAGCACGCATCGGATACGAGGTAGCGGGTGGCGAAATTATCCGAACCATCGGCGATGATGTCATAGCGCTCGATCAGGTCGAGCGCGTTTGCGGCCACCAAGCGCACAGCGTGGGGCTCGACCTTGACATGCGGATTGAGCCGGCGGACGGCCGAGGCCGCGCTGTCTACTTTGAGCACTCCGATATCCGGGGTGGCGTGAATGACCTGGCGCTGCAGGTTCGACAACGCAACCGTGTCATTGTCGACAATGCCGATTGCACCGACGCCTGCCGCCGCCAGGTAGAGAATCGCGGGCGCGCCCAGTCCACCCGCTCCGATCACCAGCACGCGAGCGCGCTTGAGCGCAGCCTGGCCGGGACCACCGACCTCGTGGAGCACGATATGGCGAGCGTAGCGCTCGAGCTCTTCAGCGCTGAACATGCGAACCAAAATCCAAAGCCCCAGGCGGTGTTTTTCCGCGAAAGCGCCTTCTTTGCAACTTGGCATTGATGATGATGGTGGGCCGCCAATCTTCCGCCATTGCGCGCTCTCATTCTCGGGGGCTAGATTCGGGCGGGGCAGTTGGGAGTTTCCATGCGGAGCTTCGTTGCCGTTTGTCTCAGTGCTTGTCTTCTCACCCCCCTTTCTGCCGCCGGACAAAGCGAGGATATCTCGCCGGCAGCCGTTCTGCGCGCGCACGCCAGCGCTCCGCAAGCTCAAGCCCGCGCGCCAACCGCCGGGCGAGCCGCACCACCAGAAGAGACGATCCGCGTGGCGGCTACGGCGGCGCGCAAGCGCGCACCAGCTGCATCTGCGCCCAAACGCGAGGCCTCCATCCCGCCCGATGATCGTTTGGCGGCACAGGTCGAGCTCGCCTGGACCGGCGATTACCGGGGTCTCATCACCGGTGAGGCCGACGACAAGACCGCGGCCGCCGTCAAGTCCTTCCAGAAAAACCGAAAGTTCAAGGAAACCGGGGTTCTCAACACCCAGGAGCGCGCGTTGCTCGCTGCCTCTGCCAAGGCCAAGCAGACTCAGGTCGGCTGGACCATGGTTGATGACCCTGTGACTGGCGCACGGCTTGGGATCCCGAGCAAGCAAGTCCCCAACAAAGCGCCGGCAAAAGCCGGCACGCGCTGGGCCTCGGCGCAAGGCCAGATCCAGGTTGAAACATTCAAGATCAGGGAGCCCGGAACGACGCTTGCAAGCGTATACGAGCAGCAGAAGAAGGAGCCTTCGACGCGCAGGCTTGAGCTCAATCTCCTGCGCCCGGACTTTTTCATCCTTGCCGGGATGCAGGGCTTGAAGAAGTTTTACGTGCGCGCCGACATCAAGGATGGAGAGGTGCGCGGCATCACCGTGCTCTACGACCAGGCGACCGAGAACATCATGGATCCTGTCGCGGTCGTGATGGCGAGCGCTTTCAGCGCTTTTCCCAGCGTGAGCGGCGCGCAGATCGGGGCCGCCGCCAAACGCAAGGTCGAGTACGGCACCGGCATCATCGTCAGCGGCGCCGGTCACATCCTCGCCGACCGTGAACTAACCGAGGGCTGCAACGTCATCGTGGTCAGCGGATATGGCAATGCCGACCGGACGGTGGATGACACATCGAAAGATCTCGCCTTGTTGCGCGTCCACGGGTTGTCGGATTTGGTGCCGGCGATCTTTGCACCTGATGCGGCCAGAGGCCCTGATCTGATGCTTCTCGGGATCGCTGACCCCCAGATGCAGGAAGGCGGCATCGCCGTCTCGTCCATCGGCGCAAAGCTCAAAGGCGACGTCATAGACCCGGTGCCGCAGCTCGGATTCTCAGGCGCCGCGGTGCTGGATGGCCAGAACCGTATCGCGGGCATGGTAGAACTTAAGACCCCGCTCATTGCCACGATCGGCGCATCCAATGCGCAGCCGCAGGCGACCATAGTTGCGGCCCCGGTCATCCGCGCTTTCCTTGATGCCCAAAAGGTGCCTCCCGCAACCGGGCGCTGGGGCCTCGATCGGACCAAATCTTCGCTCGTTCGGGTAATCTGTGTGCGGAAATAGAGGATGGGCGAATAGTGAGCAGCATATTGTTAAAATTACCTGTTCTTGAACTCGGGCGGCCGCTTGGCGATGAAAGCAGCCATGCCCTCCTTCTGGTCCTCGGTCGCAAACAAACCATGGAAGATGCGGCGTTCGAAGCGAAGCCCTTCGCTCAAGGAGGTCTCGAACGCGCGATTGACCGCTTCCTTGGCCGCAAGAACTGACGGCAGCGAGAGCGAAGCAATGGCAGTGGCGAGCTTCATGGTCTCGTCCATAAGGCTCGCCGCCGGCACAACCCGTGCCACCAGCCCGGAGCGCTCGGCTTCCTGCGCGTCCATCATTCGTCCGCTCAAAATGAGGTCCATGGCCTTGGCCTTGCCGACCGCGCGAATGAGCCGCTGGGTCCCTCCCATGCCAGGAATGACACCCAGCTTGATTTCAGGTTGACCAAACCTGGCGCTGTCGGCGGCAATGATGATGTCGCACATCATCGCCAGCTCGCAGCCGCCGCCGAGAGCAAAGCCGGCGACCGCGGCGATGATCGGCTTGCGAACGCGAGAGAGCCTCTCGTAATCGGCCGCAAAGTCGTTGGCAAACACGTCGAAATAAGATTTCCCGGCCATCTCCTTGATATCGGCGCCCGCGGCAAATGCCTTCTCGGACCCGGTGATCACAAGGCAGCCTATGTTGGCGTCGGCATCGAAACGCTCGGCTGCGTCGAGCAGCTCGTCCTTGAGCCCTTCGTTGAGCGCGTTCAACGCCTGCGGCCGGTTGAGCCGGATGAGTCCGATCCGATCATGGGTTTCAACAAGGATGCTCCGGGTGCTCATGATTTCCTCGGTCTGGCTGGGCGGCGATCTATTTCTGGCAGACCGGGCAAAAGAACGTCGATCTGCCAGTTTGCACGATCCGTCTGATCGCCCCATCACAGCCTGGTGTAGGACATGGCTTGCCGGCACGATCATAGACGCGAAAATTATGCTGGAACTCACCAAGCGCGCCGTCGGTGCGGCGATGGTTGCGCAGCGACGAGCCGCCAGCCTCGATCGCAGCGCGCAATACGGCTTTGACGGCGTCGACGAGCGCCCGCGCCCGCTCATTCGGCTGACCCGATCGAGTCGCAATGGTGGATGCGCGCCGTTTCGGCGAGAGCCGCGCGCGATGGAGCGCCTCACAGACGTAAATGTTGCCCAGCCCCGCGACGATCTTCTGATCCGAGAGCACCGCCTTGAGCGAGGTTTTCTTGCCTTTGCACAGGCGCGCGAGCACGCCAGCATCGAATTCGTGCGCGAGCGGCTCGGGTCCGAGGTTTTTCAGCAAGGGCTCATGTTGCAAAGCCGCGCGCGCTACAAGCTTCATCATGCCAAAGCGGCGTGGGTCGTTAAACGAAATCAGCGCCCCGGACGACATGAGAAAGCTGACATGATCATGCAACGAATGTTGTGCGCGTGAGTGGTAATAGTGTCCGAATGACTTGCGACCTCGCCGGCGCGTGATGCGGAACGAGCCCGACATGCCGAGATGCATGATCAGCACGTCCCCCGACGACAAATCGGCGAGCAGATACTTTGCGCGCCGCTCCAGTCTTTCCACCGTGCGGCCCTCGAGCCGCTGCACGAAATCGTTCGGCAGCGGCCAGCGCAGGTCCCGGCGACGCGCCTCGACCGTCATAAAGCGAGCGCCCTGCATGACCGGTACAAGGCCGCGGCGAACAGTTTCGACTTCAGGCAGTTCAGGCATGATTCTTCGGGCACAGACATAGCGTCACCGCCCGGCCCGCGCTATGGTTCTGCGCGATCAGCATCAGTTGGCATGCCTTCCCGCGACGAAGCCAGTTATTTCGGCTTTCAACGGGTCCCGCTTGATAACAAGCAGGCCCTGGTCGATGGCGTATTTCGCAATGTGGCGCAGCGCTACGACCTGATGAACGACCTGATGTCCGGCGGGCTGCATCGCGCCTGGAAGAACATTCTCGTAACGGCTGTCAACCCTCCCAAAAGTGCGCGGCCCTTTGCACTGCTCGATGTTGCAGGCGGCACCGGTGACATCGCCTTTCGGGTCATGGCGGCGGCCGGAGCGGGCACGCGCGCCGCGGTCCTCGACATCAATGCGGCAATGCTCGAGGGCGGGCATGCGCGGGCCGTTGCGGCGGGCTACGACGTTGCCTTTATTGCGGGCAATGCGGAGGCACTGCCGTTTCGCGAGCGCAGCTATGACGCGGTGACAATCGCGTTCGGCATTCGCAACGTGCCGCGCCTCGAGCAAGCACTCGCAGAGGCTTACCGCGTTTTGCGCATCGGCGGGCATTTTCTCTGCCTTGAATTCTGCGCCGTGGATGTGCCGGGATTTGACACGCTTTACGATGCCTATTCGTTCAACATCATCCCGGCGCTCGGGCGCATTGTCACCGGGAATGAGCAGGCGTACCGATACCTCGTGGAATCGATCCGCCGTTTCCCCAAGCCGGATCGACTTGCCCAGATGATGCGCGCAACCGGCTTTGCCCGCGTCTCGTTTACGCGCATGAGTGCCGGCATTGTCGCGCTGCATTCGGGCTGGCGATTGTGATCGCCGGGCTGCATCACCTCGTCCGCTTCGCCCGCGCCGGTTTTGTGTTTGCCCGCGAGGGCGTGCTCGCATTGATCGATACGAGCCGGTTGCCGCCATCCGCGCGCGCGGCGGTTTACGTTGCACGGCTGATCGAACGACCGGCAAACCAGGTCGCGGCGAACCGGCTGGCGGCTGCTCTCACCCGGCTTGGGCCGAGTTATGTGAAGCTCGGCCAGTTCCTCGCGACGCGTCCCGATGTGGTGGGTCCCGCCGTGGCTCGCGATCTCGAAACGCTGCAGGACAAGATGCCGCCATTCCCGCAGCGCCAAGCCGAACGCGCGGTCGAAGCCGCGTTGGGCCAACCGCTGCGCGATGCATTCGCCGCCTTCGGTCCGGCAGTGGCCGCAGCCTCCATCGCGCAGGTGCATCGAGCGCAGATCGACAGCGCAGGCGAACGACGTGCCGTCGCGGTGAAAGTACTGCGTCCCGGCGTCAAGCGGCGCTTCAAGATCGATCTCGATGCTTTCACCTTTGCCGCGCGCCAGGCCGAGGCAATATCCGCTGAAGCAAGACGGCTGCGGCTGTGCGAGGTCGTAGATACGTTGCGGCGCACCGTCGCGCTCGAAATGGACCTGCGGCTCGAAGCAGCGGCGCTTTCGGAAATGACGGAGAACACCAGGGATGATTCCGATTTCCGGCTGCCCGCAGTCGATTGGGACCGCACTGCCCGCGACGTATTGACGCTGGAATGGATCGACGCGATTCCGCTGTGGAACCGTGAGCGGCTCGAGCAAAACGGTTTCGACCTCAAACGGCTTGCCGTTGCGGTCATTCAGACGTTCCTGCGCCAGGCGCTGCGCGATGGTTTTTTTCACGCCGACATGCATCCGGGAAATCTTTTCGTTGACCAGGAGGGCAGGCTCGTCGCCGTGGATTTCGGCATTATGGGGCGCCTGGCACCGAGGGAGCGCCGGTTCCTGGCCGAGATTCTGTACGGCTTTATTACGCGCGACTATCAGCGAACGGCGGAGGTCCATTTCGAAGCCGGTTATGTGCCCCCGCACCACTCGGTCGCGAGCTTTGCCCAGGCGATCCGGGCGATCGGCGAACCCATTCACAAACACACCGCCGAAGAAATCTCGATGGCGAAGCTGTTCATGCTGCTGTTCGAGATCACGGCGCTGTTCGACATGCGGACCCGGCCGGAGCTTCTACTCCTGCAGAAGACCATGGTGGTCGTGGAGGGGGTCTCCCGCTCGCTTGATCCTAAGCTCGATATGTGGATGGCGGCTGAGCCGGTGGTGCGGGAATGGATCGAGCGATATCTCGGACCCGCGGGGAAGCTCGAAGGCGCCGCCGAGGGAGCGCTCGAAGTTGGCCGCTTTCTCGCCGATGTGCCGGGTCTCCTGCGGCGGGGGGCAATGCTGCTCGAGCGGTTCGATGCCATTACGCGTGACGGATTAGTGCTGGCGCCCGGGACGGTCGCCGATATCGGCCGCGCGCAAGCGCGCCGCAACCGCTGGACTTTGGCGGCGCTGTGGGTGATCGCCGCGGCGCTGGGCTGGATCGGCTACCTCCTCCTGGTGAACGGCCGATTGCATTGATTGCAATGCAATCATCCCGTACTGTGACGGCATGGGAAGCATCACCATCCGGCAGCTTGACGACGATCTCAAGCACAGGCTGCGGCTGCGCGCGGCGCGCCATGGACGCTCGATGGAGGATGAGGCGCGCACAATACTGCGCGATGCTGCCAGCGAGGAAACGGCTCCCGCTGCGCGGCAACCGGCCGCCGCGCGCCGCCCAACGCCGCAGCCACAATCGCCACGGCCGACCGAAACGGCGGACCACCTCAAACGCGTGCTTCTCATCGTCGGCGGCGGCATTGCGGCCTATAAATCTCTCGACCTCATTCGCCGCTTGCAAGAACGCGGCGTGGCGGTGCGTTGCGTCCTGACCGGCGCGGCACGCCACTTCATCACGACGCTTTCGGCCGGCGCGCTCGCGGGCGAACGCGTGTTCACTGACCTGTTCGATGCCGACACCGAATTCGATGTGGGGCACATTCGGCTGGCGCGCGAGACGGATCTCGTCCTGGTGGCGCCCGCAACAGCCGATCTCATGGCCAAGATGGCGACCGGAGCGGCGGACGATCTTGCATCGGCCGTCCTGCTTGCGACGGCGCGGCCGGTACTCATCGCTCCTGCCATGAACCCGCGCATGTGGTCTCATCCCGCCACCCGGCGAAACCTGGCGACACTGCTCGAAGACGGGGTCATTGTGGTCGGCCCAAATGCAGGAGAAATGGCAGAGCAGGGCGAGGCGGGGCTTGGCCGCATGGCCGAGCCGCTTGAAATCGTCGCAGCCGCGCTGCCTGTTCTATCCGCGCACCCGGGGAAGCTTCTTGCGGGAAAGAGTGTGCTGGTGACTTCGGGACCAACGCATGAATCCATCGACCCCGTGCGCTATATCGCCAACCGTTCGTCCGGAAAGCAGGGTCATGCCATCGCCGCCGCTGCCGCGCAGGCAGGCGCCGAGGTCACGCTCGTCTCCGGGCCAGTGGCGTTGCCTGATCCGCCGGGCGTCAACACCGTCAAAGTGGAAACAGCGCAAGAAATGCTGGCGGCGGTGAACCAGTCCCTCCCGGTCGACGTTGGTATATTTGCCGCCGCCGTTGCCGACTGGCGCGTGGAGAAGGCGGGCACCAACAAGATGAAAAAGCAGGCGGGAAGGCCGCCGAAGCTGGCATTGAGCGAAAATCCCGACATCCTGGCAACGGTGGCGCACAGAACGCGCGGCCGTCCCGCCCTGGTGATCGGTTTCGCGGCGGAAACCGAACGGATCACCGAGCATGCAAAGGCAAAGCTCGCCCGCAAAGGCTGCGATTGGATCGTCGCAAACGACGTTTCCGAAAGCACCGGAGTCATGGGCGGCGACAGCAATGCTGTCCATCTCATCACCAAAGACGGCGTTGAATCCTGGCCGCCGCAATCCAAGCAGGAAGTCGCGCGCGCCCTGGTGCGGCGTATTGCCAACGCGCTGGCGGAGACCGGGAGGTGAAAAAAATCGAGGTCCGCGTTCTGCGTCTCGCGCGCGACCTCCCGCTTCCTGCCTATCACAGCAAATTCGCGGCCGGACTCGATTTGCGCGCTGCGGTACCCGCCGATGCGCCCGTGAGCATTGCGCCGGGAGGACGCGCCGCGATCGGAACCGGATTAGCCCTTGCGCTGCCCGCGGGTATCGAGGGGCAAATACGGCCGCGCTCCGGGCTCGCGCTGGAGAAAGGCGTGACCGTGCTCAATTCGCCCGGCACCATCGATGCCGATTACCGCGGCGAGCTTCGCGTCATCCTCGCCAATTTCGGCTCGGACGCATTCGTCGTCGAACGGGGTGCGCGCATCGCACAATTGGTTTTCGCTGCAACCATGCAAGCGGTTGTTCTTGAAGTAGAAATTTTAGATGAAACTATGCGCGGAGTTGCGGGTTTTGGTTCTACGGGCACCGGGCGGGAGAGGCAGACCGACTAGGGCTTCTATTAGCTCGGGTTTTGCCGAATGCCTCTGCTCGCGCGCAAAAGTGTCTTGGCCATCGCCGCCGTAACCGATATCGCGGTTCACGCCGGCATGCGCCCGGTGACCGCGAAGGCGCTGGCATCGCGCTACGCTCTGCCTGCGCGCCATCTTGAGCCGGTTTTGCAAGCGCTTGTGCGACACGGGATTCTCAAAGGGATTTGTGGATCTCCCACATCCGGCTCTCGGACAAGACTTCACGCCTATTCGCGGGCCGCGCGGCGGCTATGAGCTGGCGCGGGAGCGCAGCCGCATTTCAGCCGATCAAATCCTGCGAGCGGCGGCGAATGCGGATGACGAAGTGATTGCGTCTGCTGGGTCGCAACTGCTCGACGAGGTGGTGATGCCGGCCATCAGTCAGGCCGAGCGCGCGTTCTCGACCGCGCTCGCGCGCATCAGCGTCGAGGACCTCACGCAATCCGCTCAGGGCCTGA
>CATPCO010000303.1 GCA_955652925.1 uncultured Xanthobacteraceae bacterium
TCCAGTGGTATGATCAGGTCGTTTCCGACCGGCGAGAGACCGAATACCGCGAGCACAAGCAGGCTTCCCAGCGCGAGCCACCTGCCCGCACGTTGCCAACGCGTCATCAAGAGGACGAGACCAACGAGGCCCGCCACGACGATGAGATTCGACGGAATTGCAAAAAAGCCCAGAACCTTGGAGACGGGGAAGAACATGCCGCGCATTTAGCGCGTTTCCCGGGCGCAGCGCAGCAAGAGCTTCGCGCTGCACCGCAGCCGGAAGACGTAACCTAGCGCTTCTTCTTGGCGACCTCGTAGCGCGCCCTTGTCTCCTCGTTCATGGGATAGAGCCCGGGGAGCTTGGCGCCGCGCTCGACCTCCTCCACGATCCAGGTCTCCATTCGCTCGTGCTCGGCGCCCTCCTCCGCAACAAAACCGAGCAGATTTTGCGGAATCACCACGGCACCGTCGTCGTCACACACGATGATATCGCCGGGGAACACGGCGCAGCCTCCACAGCCGATCGGCTCCTGCCAGCCGACAAATGTCAGCCCATTGACGGAGGCCGGCGCCGCGACGCCAGCACACCAGACGGGCAGCTTGGAGGCGAGCACGCCCGCCTTGTCGCGCACGGCGCCGTCGGTCACCAGCGCCGCGACGTGGCGTTTGACCATGCGCATGGTCAGGATGTCGCCGAAGATGCCCGCTGACAAGATTCCCATTGCATCGGCAACCGCAATGCAATCTTGCGGCATCTCTTCGATGGCGCCTCGGGTCGAAACAGGTTTGGCCCAACTCTCCGGCGTGGCCAGGTCTTCACGTGCCGGTACGAACCGCAGCGTAAAGGCGGGACCCACAATGCGCTGGCCGATTGGGGCAAGTGGCTTCGGCCCGTTCATCCAGCAGCGCCGGATGCCCTGCTTGAGCAGCATGGTCGTGATCGTCGCCGTCGTGATCCCGCGCAGAAGCTCGAACTGGGCCGCACTCATTGATAACCTCTCAATCCCATTGCGGGGATCCTGAATAGGCAAAATCGACAAGGCGGCCGGATCGGCTCGCAAGCGCCGCGATCTCCTTCATCTCGGCCGCCGAGAGCTCGAAATCGAAGATCGCGAGATTTTCCGCGAGGCGTTCGGCGCGGCTGGTGCGCGGGATAACTGCAATGTCCTGCTGCACCAGATAGCGCAGGCTCACTTGCGCGGCCGTCTTGCCATGGGCCTTGCCGATGTGCGCGAGCACCGCATTGCCTTTGACGCCGCCGCGCGCGATCGGACTATACGCAACGACCGTCATATCATGCCGGCGACAGGCCGCGACCGCCTTCGACTGATCCAGGAATGGATGCATCTCGATCTGGTTGCAGACGAGCGGCTCCTGCGCGAGCTTCACCGCATGCTCGATCAGCGCCACCGTGAAATTCGACACTCCGATGTTGCGGCCGAGACCCATCCGCTTGACCTCGCAGAGCGCAGCCAAAGTCTCGCTCAGCGGAATTTGCGGGTTAGGCCAGTGCAGCAGCAGCAGATCGATCTGCGAGAGCCGCAGCCGCGAGAGGCTATCCTTGACGGCGCGTTCGAGATCGCGGGCGGCAAAATGTGACGGCCAGATCTTGGTGGTGACGAATACCTCCTCGCGCTTGGCGCCGGAGGCGCGCAGCCCTTCGCCGACCTCGCGCTCATTATCATACATCTCTGCCGTATCGATGTGGCGGTAACCAAGCCGTATGGCTGCCTCCACCATGCGCGCGCAGGTGCGCCCACGCAAATCCCAGGTGCCGAGGCCAATCAACGGGATAGGTGTACGGGCGGGCATGGGATCGCTCGGGGAAAAAAGGGCCGCGTCTTCATACATTAGAATCGTTCAATATAGGCAACAACGCTATTGCATGGATCGCGTCGAATTCCTTCATATCGCGGGACAGCGGGCAATGACACGAGCGGTAGGTACAATTCTGTTGAGCTTGACACTCACCGCCTTCGCCGCGGGCGCGCAAGATTTTAACCTTGTCATTCGGGATCACCGTTTCGAACCGGCGGAAATTCGAGTGCCAGCGGACAAGCGCGTCTCGCTCTACGTCAGCAACGAGGACGCCACGCCGGAAGAGTTCGACAGCACCGCGCTCAAGGTCGAGAAGGTCATCGCGGGCCGGTCCAAGGCACTCATCCGCATCGGTCCGCTCACGGCCGGGCGATACGAATTCATTGGCGAGTTTCATGCCGATACCGCCAAAGGCGTCGTGATCGCGGAATAGGCTCATGTTGGGCGCACTGATCATTGTGTTCCGGGAGGTCATTGAAGCGGGCCTGATCATCGGGATCGTGCTGGCGGTGACCCGCGGCGTGCCCGGGCGCGGCCGATGGGTCGGCGCGGGCGTGCTTGCCGCGCTCGTCGGCGCAGGTCTCCTTGCCCTCTTCGCGGAAACCATTGCCAGCGCTTTCGAGGGAGCCGGCCAGGAATTGTTCAATGCCGGCGTGCTCGGCATCGCGGTCGTGATGCTGATGTGGCACAACCTCTGGATGGCGGGGCACGGACAGGAGATGGCGGCGTCCATGGCCGAGGTCGGCAAGGCGGTCAGTGCGGGCAAGCGTCCCTTGACCGCTCTTGCCATGGTGGTCGGTCTCGCCACCCTGCGCGAGGGCTCAGAAGTCGTCCTGTTCCTCTATGGCATCGTCGCTGCCGGCGCCTCGGTCTCCTCCCTCTTGCTCGGCGGCGTGCTCGGACTTGCGGCGGGCGCCCTGTTTACCGCGTTGACCTATTACGGGCTGCTCGCGATCCCACCCCGGCACATTTTCACCGTCACCACCGTACTCATTGCACTGCTCGCCGCCGGCATGGCCGCTCAGGCAGTGCAATTCCTCGATGCGGCGGGCCTCATCAATATCATGGGCCAGCGGCTGTGGGACAGCTCGGCCTGGCTGCCGCAGGACAGCATCCTCGGCCGCTTACTGCATACGCTTGTCGGCTACACCGACCGGCCAACCGAGCTGCAGCTCATCGCCTATGTCGTTACCCTTGCGATCATGGCCGCGATGACCTGGATCGCCGGATCCAGCCGCCGGCCGCACGCCGCGTAAGCCTACTGCAGCTTTATTGCGCTCGCGCGCAGCGCCATGTCGGCAATAGAGCCGGACCAGCAGATGCCAACCGCAAAAATTGCCGCCGGTGAAGTTGCATGCCGTCTCACCTGCTCGAAGCTGCTTAACAGTAAGGCCGTCGTGATAATCTTTCTATTCGAGTGGCGAAATGGGTGACGCATGGATCTCATTATCCGGAACGCACGTCTTTCCGACCGGCCGGAGA
>CATPCO010000304.1 GCA_955652925.1 uncultured Xanthobacteraceae bacterium
CCCCCCCCCCCCGCCCCCCCGCCCCCCCCCCCCCCCCCCCCCCCCCCCCCCCCCCCCCCCCCCCCCCCCCCGCCCCCCCCCCCCCCCCCCCCCCCCCCCCCACATGATGAAGTTGGAAACGATCAAAGCCGGGCTTCCGAGGCTGGCCGCGTTGGTGCTGCTCTCCGTGCTGCTGACGAGGGCCGATTGTGGCGCCGCTCAGGACCGAGGCACGCTCAACCCCGAGCCCCTGCCCGCGATCGCAAACCCGAGCGACCCCGGCACGCCCGCGAAGGAACTCTTTGGCCGTAAGACGGGGCCCCTGCCAATAGAGGCGCGGACCATAGGTTCCTATTCCAAGGGCTGTCTCGCGGGCGCTCAGGCCTTGCCGATCAATGGCAAGACTTGGCAGGTCATGCGGCTCTCGCGCAACCGCAATTGGGGCCATCCCAACCTCGTGCGTTTCCTGGAGCGTCTCGCCAGCCAGGCCCCGAAGACCCATTGGCGCGGGCTCCTCGTCGGCGACATGTCGCAGCCACGCGGCGGCCCCATGCGCACGGGCCACGCCAGCCATCAGGTCGGACTCGATGCGGACATTTGGCTCACCCCGATGCCGGATCGACAATTGACGCGCGCTGAGCGCGAAGAAATATCGGCGACCATGGTAGTCGCCGAAGATCGCCTGGATGTCGATCCAAACGTCTGGACCCCGGCTCATGTTGCAGTGATCAAGGCCGCGGCGCAGGACCCGGAGGTGGCGCGGATATTCGTCAATCCTGCGATCAAGAAGGCTCTATGCCGCGATGCCGGCAGCGACCGCGCGTGGCTCAGCAAGGTACGGCCCTGGTGGGGACACGATTATCATTTCCACGTGCGGATCCGCTGTCCGTCGGACAGCCCCGATTGCAAGCCCCAGCCTCCCGTAGACGCAGGTGATGGCTGCACCGGCCAGGACCTCGATCACTGGTTCAGCGATGCGATCCTGCATCCCAAACCGTCGCCTGTCCCGCCGAAGCCAACCCCGCCCATAAAGATGGCTGATTTGCCGGCCGCATGCCGCCAGGTACTGCTCGCGCCCTGACCTTTCCGGCAAGGAAAGCCGCTCATCAGGTGAGCTTGATTGAGGATTTTGAGCGGGCGTGAGCCAATCATGTGGCGGGATGCTATGAATGGTCAGCATGACCACGTCGCCTGCCGATCTTGAAATCCTGCGCGAGCTTGAGAAGAAAGTCCTCTGGCTCGCCAGCTGGACAATTCACCACGCCAATGCGCTGCGTGAGAACACCGACGGGCTCAAGGTCGGCGGGCATCAGGCGTCCTCGGCGTCGCTCGCCACCATCATGACCGCGCTCTATTTCCGGGCGCTGCGGCCACAGGACCGGGTGGCCGTCAAGCCCCACGCCAGTCCGATCTTCCACGCAATCCAATATTTGCTGGGACGCCAGAGCCGGCAAAAGCTCGAAGACTTTCGCGGCTACAAGGGCGCGCAGAGCTATCCTTCGCGCACCAAGGATTGCGATGACGTTGACTTCTCCACCGGCTCCGTCGGCCTGGGCGTTGCGCAAACCCTCTTCTCCAGCCTGGTGCAGGATTACGTGCGCGCCCACGGCTGGGGGTTGCAGCGCCCGCAAGCGCGCATGATTGCACTCGTCGGCGACGCCGAGCTCGACGAAGGAAATATTTTCGAAGCGATTCTGGAAGGCTGGAAACAGGGTCTGCGCAATTGCTGGTGGATCATCGACTACAATCGCCAGAGCCTCGATGCCGTCGTGCGTGAGGGCTTATGGGCCCGCTTCGAGGCGCTGTTTCGCGCTTTCGGCTGGGACGTCGTGATCCTCAAATACGGCTCTCTGCTGGAAGCCGCCTTTCGCGAGCCGGGTGGCGAAAATCTGCGAGCGTGGATCGACAATTGCCCCAACCAGCTCTACTCCGCGCTCGTGTTCCGCGGCGGCGCCGCGTGGCGTAAGCGGCTTCTCGACGAGATCGGCGATCAGGGCGCGGTGACGCGGCTGATCGAGGCGCGCTCGGATGAGGAACTTGCCCGCCTTATGACCAATCTTGCCGGGCATGATCTGCCCTTCCTGCTCGAAGCATTTGGTCGAGTCGATCACGACCGGCCGATTTGTTTCATCTGCTACACCATCAAGGGCTACGGGCTCCCCTTCGCCGGCCACAAGGACAACCACGCGGGATTGATGACTCCGGCGCAGATGGAGGCGCTGCGACAGGCGATGAATATTCGCCCTGGTCACGAATGGGATCCGTTTGAAGGGCTGAGCATCGAGGCGGCAAAACTGCAGGAATTCCTTGCCGCCGTGCCGTTCGCGATGGGCGATCGCGCGCAAAAAGCCGCCCGACTCTCCATTCCCGCAGAGCTGGGCGGGCCAACCCAGCCGGTCGTATCAACACAAGCGGGTTTCGGCGCGCTGCTCAACGAGCTTGGCCGGGGAAAATCGGAAATTGCAGATCGCATCGTCACCACGTCTCCGGACGTGACGGTCTCGACCAATCTCGGGCCGTGGGTCAATCGGCGCGGCTTGTTCGCGCGCGAGAACATGGCGGACATTTTCAAAAGCGAGCGCATCCCGTCGACCTTCAACTGGGATTTCTCACCCAAAGGCCAGCACATCGAGCTCGGCATTGCGGAGATGAACCTGTTCACCCTGCTTTCGGCGCTCGGGCTGTCCCACGCGATCAACGGCGAGCGGCTCATTCCCATCGGCACGCTTTATGACCCGTTCATTCAGCGCGGGCTCGATGCGCTCAACTACGCCTGCTACCAGGATGCGCGCTTCATCCTCGTAGCCACGCCCGCCGGCATCACGCTTGCCCCTGAGGGCGGCGCGCATCAGTCGATCGCAACCCCGCTCATCGGGATCGGACAGGACGGACTTGCGTCCTTTGAGCCCGCTTTCGTTGACGAGCTTGCGGTTATTCTCGCGTTTGCGTTCGACTACATTCAGCGCGACGGCGAGGGCGAGAGCTCGGAACGCAACTGGCTGCGCGACGAGACCGGCGGCTCGGTCTACCTGCGGCTTTCCACGCGACCGATCGAGCAGATCAAACGCGCAATGACGCCGGAGCTGCGGCAGGCCGTTGTCGACGGCGCCTATTGGCTGCGCAGGCCCGGACCGAATTGTCAGGTGATCGTTGCCTATACCGGCGCGGTGGCGCCGGAAGCCATCCAGGCGGTCGGGCTGATGGCGGAAGATCGCCGCGACGTCGGTCTCTTGGCGATCACCTCGGCCGATCGGCTCAACGCCGGCTGGACCGCGGCGCAGCGGGCGCGCGAGCGCGGGCTTGTCCACGCGCGCTCGCATATCGAGCGATTGCTCGGGGAAGTGGCGTCGTATTGTGGGATCGTGACGGTGCTTGATGGCCATCCGGCAACGCTCGCGTGGCTTGGCGCCGTGCACGGGCATTGCACGCGCCCGCTCGGGGTCGAGCATTTCGGCCAGACCGGCTCCATTCCCGAGCTCTACCGCCACTACGGCATTGACGCGAATGCGATCGTCGCTGCAGCCGCAGCGCTCACCCCGGGCCGGCCGATTCGCCACCTCAAGGCGCTGCCGTAGCGCGGAATAGGCTTGAGCCCTGACGACTTAAGCGGGCTGACGCGCGTCATGCGATCGGATCAGCACTTCCGGATTGACCACATTGATCGGCGTGCCCGCAGCGTAAGCAATGATCTGATCGAAGATGTCGGTGAACTGTACCTCGAACTCGTCGCGGGAGACGTAGCCGAGATGCGGCGTGCACACGACATTGGCCATGCCGAGTAAGGGATGATTCGTGTCGAGCATCGGCTCCTCTTCATAGACGTCGACCGCCGCCATTCCGGGGCGCCCCGCGCGCAGTGCATTGACCAGTGCGCCTGGCTCGATCAGGCCCGCGCGACTGGTATTGACCAGAAGAGCGCTGGGTTTCATGCGGGCAAGATCGGCTGCGGTCACAATGCCGCGCGTTGCCGGCACGAGCCGCATGTGGAGCGTGATGATGTCGGATTGCGCGAAGAAGGCCTCCTTGCTGGGCGCGGTCGCATAACCCTCGCCCCTTGCCCGCGCAAGTGAATCCTCGCGCGCCCACACCCACACTTTCATGCCGAATGCCGTGCCATAGTCGGCCACGACCTTGCCGATGCGGCCGTAGCCGTAAATGCCGAGCACCTTGGCGCGGACCGAGCGGCCAACCCCGATTTGCCACTTTCCGGCTTTGAGCGCAGCCATCTGCTGCGGGATCTCGCGCATCGCTGCGAGCACGAGGCCCCAGGTGAGCTCGGCGGTGGCATAAGAGGGCGTGCCCACATGCTGACCCGATGACACGATCACGCCCAAGCGCGTGCACGCATCGATGTCGATATGGGGATAGACGCTGCGCTGGCTGATGAGTTTGAGCGCGGGCAGCCGCTCGAGCAGCGGCGCGCGGATCGCCGTGCGCTCGCGGATCAGGACCAGTGCCTCGGTGTCGCGCAGACGCCGGGCAAGCGCGTCGTTATCCTGGACGTGATCGTTCCATATGGTCACGTCGTATCCGTCAAGCTTGCCAAAGCAGGCAAGCGTCCGGATTGTGTCGTGATAATCGTCCAGAATGCTGATTTTCATCTGCGCGCATCCTCACGGATCATGGCCGCGCCTTTTTCGGCAATCATCATGGTCGGTGCGTTGGTATTGCCTGAGCTGATGGTCGGCATGACGGAGGCATCGATCACGCGCAGCCGCTCGATCCCGATGACGCGCAGCCGCTCATCCACCACCGCGAAAGGATCCGTATCGCGGCCCATCTTGGCGGTGCCGACAGGATGAAAGATGGTGGTGCCGATGTCGCCTGCTGCTTTGACCAGGGCGGCATTGTCATTCCCGACCGAAGCGCCCGGAAGGTATTCGAGCGGCTTGTAGGGCGCGAGCGCAGGCTGCGACACGATCTTGCGGGTGACGCGTATCGAGTCGGCCGCGACGCGGCGATCTTCATCGGTTGAAAGGTAATTGGGCTTGATGATCGGCTTTTCGCCCGGCTCAGGCGATCGCAGCCGCACGAAACCCCGGCTGGTCGGCTGCACGTTGCACACGCTCGTCGTAAAGGCGGGGAATTCGTGCAGCGGATCGCCGAACTTGTCGAGCGAGAGCGGCTGCACATGAAACTGAATATTGGCGCGCTCGCGGGATGGATCCGAACGCGTAAACAAGCCGAGTTGAGATGGGGCCATGGTCAGCGGTCCGCGGCGGAAGACCGCATAGTCGAAGCCCATGCGCGCGCGGCCGCGCCATGACCGGTACATCTCGTTGAGCGTCATGACGTTCGAAATCTTATAGATGAGCCGCAATTGCAGATGATCCTGCAGGTTTTCGCCCACGCCCGGCTTATCGAGAACGACGCGGATACCGAGAGCGTGCAGCTCCGCCGCAGGCCCTATCCCTGAGAGTTTCAGGATCTGAACTGAGCCGATCGACCCGGCGGCGAGAATCACTTCACCTCGGCAGCGCGCCACGTGCTCCGTTCCATCCTGGCGCCAGCGCACACCGGCGGCACGCCTGTCTTCGAGCACGACGCTTTCCACCAGGCAGCCGGTTTCCACGCGAAGATTCTTTCGCCCAAGCACCGGCTTGAGGAAAGCGCGCGCGGCCGACCATCGTCTTCCCCGCTTCTGATTGACATGAAACGCGCATGCGCCCTCGTTGTCGCCGGTATTGAAGTCGGGAATGGATTTGATGCCCGCCTGGTTGGCGGCGGCGCAGAAGGCATCGAGAATATCCCAGCGCACCCGCGGAGCCTCAATGCGCAGCTCGCCTCCGGCGCCGTGCACTTCGCTCTCGCCGAGGAAATGATCCTGATGACGCTTGAAATAGGGCAGCACGTCGTCCCAGCTCCACCCCGTGAGGCCAAGCTGGCGCCAATGGTCGTAGTCGGCTGCCTGGCCGCGCATATAGATCATGGCGTTGATGGCGGAGGAGCCGCCGATCACCTTGCCGCGCGGATAATTGAGGCTGCGCCCGTTGAGCCCTTCCTCGGGCTCGGTCCGCAACATCCAATCGGCGCGCGGGTTTCCGATGGCGAAGAGGTAGCCGACGGGAATGTGGAACCAGATCCAGTTGTCCTTGCCGCCTGCTTCGAGCAGCAGGACGCGCATCGCAGGGTCGCTGGAGAGGCGGTTAGCCAAAAGGCAGCCCGCCGAGCCCGCGCCGACAATGACGTAATCGTATTCCCCTTGCTCGCGCGTCGCGAAAGCCATTGCAGGCATCCCGATGGGCTGTCCTGTTGGTACTGTGCGGCGCCATTGCGCGCTTGGCAACGTCGGCGTGCGAGACCTTTGACCCGATCTCGCGCGCTGCTAGGATAAGAATGCGGGCCCGCGGCGCGCCGTAAGCGCGCCCTGCCCCGGAACGGCGCTTCTGGGATTGACCGCTCCTCCAAACACATCGCCAACGCCGGCGGAGCCTTGCTCCGCCCGCATTGTCCACCGGAGTGACCGCATGCTCACGCGCCTCATGGCTTCTCTCATTGCAATCATGCCTTTTGTCGGAACGGCAGCGCATGGCGCAGCGTCGAGCCTCACCGTGTTCGCTGCCGCTTCGCTGCGCAACGCGCTCGATGACGTCAACGCAGCATTCACGAGACAAACCGGCATCAAGACCACTGCAAGTTATGCCGCGACATCCGCGCTGATGAAGCAGATCGAGAATGGCGCCCCGGCCGACGTGTTTTTCTCGGCCGATTCCGACTGGATGGATTATGGCGCGCAGCGAGAGCTCATCAAAACGCAAACCCGCGTCGATCTGCTCGGCAATCAGCTGGTGCTGATCGCGTCGAGCCAGTCTGCAATCGGCGCAGTCAACATCGCTCCCGGCTTCGATCTTGCAGAACTTGCCGGAACGGGACGCATTGTCACCGGAGACGTGCGCGCCGTCCCGGTCGGCAGGTACGCCAAGGCGGCCCTGGAAAAACTCGGCGCCTGGGAGAATGCAAAGACCAAATTTGCCATGACCGAGAACGTGCGCGCGGCACTCACGCTCGTTGCGCGCGGGGAGGCGGCGCTGGGGATCGTGTATGCAACCGACGCCAGGGTCGAGGCAGGGGTAAAGGTCATCGGAGTGTTCCCGCCGGACTCTCATCCTGCAATTGTTTATCCGGTTGCGCTGACGCAAACCGCTGGCCCGGACGGGGCGCAGTATCTTTCCTTCCTGCGTTCGCGTGCCGCGAAGGACATTTTCGAATCCTACGGCTTTGTCTTTTTGCCGGTACCGCGGACCTGATGCGTTTCCATGTTTGACCTTTCTCCCGATGAATGGGTTGCGATCAAGCTCTCGCTGCGGATTGCGACCGTTGCGACGCTCGTCGCATTGCCGATTGGCCTCGCCATCGCATGGCTGCTGGCGCGCAAACAATTCTGGGGCAAAGCCCTTCTTGACGGGCTCATCCATCTGCCGCTCGTGCTACCGCCGGTCGTGACCGGCTATCTGCTCCTCATTTCGTTTGGGCGCCGCGGCCCAATCGGAGCCTTTCTTGCCGATTATTTCGGGATCGTGTTCTCGTTTCGCTGGACCGGCGCGGCGCTTGCCTGCGGTGTCATGGGATTTCCTCTGCTCGTGCGGCCGATCCGCCTTTCCATTGAAGCAATCGACCGCAAGCTCGAAGAGGCAGCCTCTACGCTCGGCGCCGATCGTCTCTGGGTGTTTCTCGGCATCACGTTGCCGCTCGCCATGCCGGGACTGATCGCGGGATTGGTGCTCTGCTTTGCCAAAGCACTCGGCGAATTCGGCGCGACTATCACCTTCGTTTCCAATATCCCGGGCGAGACGCAGACCATTTCGGCGGCGATCTACACGTTTACGCAGATCCCGGGCGGTGACACAGCCGCGGGGCGCCTGGTCCTGGTCGCCATCGTGATCTCGCTTGCGGCTCTTGTCGCGGCGGAGTGGCTCGCGCGCCGCGCGGGCATGCGCTTCCACGGGGAATGAGCGTGCTCGCCCTCGACGTGGAGAAACGCCTTGGCGACTTTTTCATCCGCGCGTGCTTCGACAGCGAGGGCGGCGTCACCGCGCTATTCGGGAGTTCAGGCGCGGGCAAGACGACGCTGGTGAACATGATCGCCGGCCTGATCGCGCCCGACCGCGGACGCATCGTCCTCGATCATATTACACTCTTCGACTCATCGAGCGGCACCAACGTGCCGGTGCATCGGCGTCGCATCGGCTATGTGTTCCAGGAGGGCCGCTTGTTCCCTCACCTGACCGTTGCAGGCAATCTTGATTATGGGCGGCGCATGTGTGCGCTTGCGCCTGATCCCATCGAGCTGGAACGAATTGTGAGTCTTCTCGACATCGGCCATTTGCTTGATCGCCGCCCGGCAAAACTCTCAGGCGGGGAGCGCCAGCGCGTTGCGGTCGGACGCGCCCTTCTCATGCGTCCTCGCCTCCTCCTGCTCGACGAGCCGCTCGCTTCGCTGGACGAGGCGAGAAAGCGCGAGATTCTGCCTTACCTCGAAAGGCTCCGTGATGAGGCACGGGTCCCGATGGTCTATGTCAGCCACAACGCGGCCGAGCTCGCGCGGCTCGCCACCTCCGTAGTCTGGCTCGACGCGGGAGCGGTGCGCGCCGTCGGGGGCGTGGAGCTGCTAAAGGAAAAGCTGTTGTAGCCTGCGTTGAGCGCAGCGAAACGCGAGACTCCCCGGATTTCGCGTCCGCTCAATCCGGGCTACCTTAACCGAACGCCGCCCACAACTTCTGTGCGGCCTTCTTTAGCCTTGCGGCTAGCATCGTCTCCTCGTCTTCGTCGGCAAGCCGCAGTCCGACGCTGCTCACGCGCCCATCATTCACCCGGTGTGCCACCAAGGCGATCGGCCCGAGCGGGACAACATCGCCGCGTTTTGGCGTCCGCTGGAGCTCCTCGCCCATATAGGCCGCAAGCGACGTCGCCGCCGCATCTGGGGCAATCGAGAGCCCGTAAATCTCCGCGAGCGCGCCAAGCGTAACATCGCCCGCGACAAAGAAGTCTCCAAGCAGCCGCGGGTCCGGGGCGGACGGCGGCGGCATGTCAACAAAAAACCGGTCGAGCGCCTGCGCTTTTTCCAGCGGCGCAAGCAGGTACACATAATCGCCCTGGCGCACCGGGCCTGCTTCCGCCGGGCTGAGAATCTTTTCCGAGCGCACGATGAGAGTAGGCTTGGCCCAGGCAGGCAGCAGCCCGCGTTTGAGATAGGGACTCTTCGGCGATACCGGGTAGCCGACGATCTCCTGTGCCAATTGTCCCGGCAGATCGAGCTCGACCCGCCGCGGCAGCGGATCGCGCCGCGGCAGCGCAACGTCCAGCCGCCGCGCCGCGAACGCTATTGTCCAGCCTTGGATCAGCAGCGAGGCGAGCACGACCACAAACGCGATATCGAAATAGAGATACGCCTTGGAGAGCCCGATCAGGAACGGGATGGAGGCCAGAAAGATGCTCACGGCCCCGCGCAGACCAACCCACGCGATGAATGCCTTTTCGCGCCAGGGAAAACGAAACGGTGCAAGGCACAAGAACACGGCAACCGGACGCGCGACCAGCATCAGCGTCGCCGCCACCGCAAGCGCCGGCCAGACACTGCCCATGAGTCGCAACGGCCATGCGAGCAAACCGAGCAGCACGAACATCACGATCTGTGCCAGCCAGGTAACGGCGTCGTGGAACACGACCACGGTGTTGTGGGCGCGGGTCGGCCGGTTGCCCACGACTAGTCCGGCCAGGTAGATCGCGAGAAAGCCCGAGGCATGCACCACCGAGGCGAGCGCGAAGATGACGAGCGCGCTGGTGGCGACGAACGGGGCATGCAGACCCTGTGCGAAGGCGACGCGGTTGAGCACAAAGACGACGAGGCGTCCGCCGAGGACTCCGATCAATGTTCCGAGTATCGCCTGTTCGGCGAGCACGGCGAGGACATGCTGCCAGGAGCGATCACCACGTGTGAGAAATTCGACCAGCAGCATGGTCAAGAGGACAGCGAACGGGTCGTTGCTCGCGGACTCGACCTCCAAGGTTGAGCCGACGCGCGGCCGCAGCCGCAATCCGCGGCCGTGCATCAAAAAGAACACCGCGGCCGCATCGGTCGAGGCAACCACCGCGCCGACCAGGAGCGCCTCGATCCAGCGCAGATCGAAGACGAGATAGGCGACCGGGGCGGTCAGCGCGGCGGTCAGCAGCACCCCGAGTGTCGCAAGCGTCACCGCCGGCCCGACGACGCTCCTGACGGTTGCAAACCGCGTGCGCAATCCGCCATCGAAGAGAATAAGAGCCAAGGCGATGGAGCCGACCACATAGGCGGTGCCCACATCGTCGAACTTGAGCCCGCCCGGTCCCGCCTCGCCCGCGAGGATGCCGAGGATCAGAAACACAAAAAGCAGTGGAGCCCCGAAGCGCATCGCAATCAGGCTCGACATGATGCCGAGCAGCAGCAGCAGCGCGCCCAAGAGGATGCCGATGCTGATTGCGTCGAGAGAGCCCATTGCGAAGGGATGCCCGGCTGAGGCGCAATTGAGCGCCGGACCTGATACCTATCACGGCAGTCTGTGTTCCACCGCCATCGAATGCGAGCATAACCGGTGGGGCTCGTTTGAAATCATTATCGCAAGCGCCAGTTGCCGGCCGCGGTCGCCGTAACGCAATCGTTGGGATCGCGTGCGGTATCGGCGCGGCGGTGTTCTGGGCTGCCGGCTTCGTTGCGGCCCGTCATGGCATTTCCGCAGGGTTTTTGCCCGCGGATATCGTGCTGCATCGTTTCGTCTGGGCCGGATTTCTCTTTCTCCCCTTCCTCGTGCGCGCCGGATTGCAGGACCTTGGCGGCGTGGGATGGGGCCGCAGCGCATTGCTCACCGTGACCGGCGGGCCGCCGTTTGCCCATTTCAGTTATGCCGGCTTCCTGTTCGTCCCGCTCGCCCATGGCGCGGTGATCCAGCCGTCATGCGCGGCACTCGGGGGACTCGCGCTTGCAACACTGCTGCTGAAGGAAAAGCTGCCGGCGCGGCGGGCCGCGGGGGCGGCCATCATCATCGCGGGACTTGCGGTGATCGGCGGCGAAGCGCTCGCCAGCATCGGCAGACATGGAGCTGCGGGGGACCTTTCCTTCGCAACGGCGGGACTCCTGTTCGCGACCTTCAGCACCTTGCTGCGCCGGTGGAATATCGCTCCCATGCGCGCGGTCGCGGTCACCAGCGTGCTCTCCCTGCTCGATATTCCTGTCCACTGGCTCCTGTTCGGCTTTGCAAACATGATCGAGCTTGGCCTTGCGGAGAATCTCCTGCAAGCAGTGGTGCAGGGCATTTTTGGGGGCGCCGGGGCGGTTTATCTCTTTACCCGCTCGGTCGTCCTGCTCGGCGCCGGGCGCGCTTCGGTCTTTCCGTCCCTGGTGCCGGGATTCGCCTTGCTGATTGGCTTCCTCGTCCTCGGCGAGGTGCCGAGCGCCTTTGCGCTCGTCGGCTTCGCCATCGTGCTGATCGGATTCCGCATGACCCAATAGGCTGACCCAATAGGCTCGGGCCAACCCTTGCCGATGAAACCCGCGGGCAGTTGAATTCGGAGCAAAACCACGATTTCTTAGTGCCCGCCACGAATTTGTGCGTCAGACGCCAGCATGCCACACATCACCATTTCTTACCGGCGGGCAGACTCGGACGCGACGGCGGGCCGCATCCGGGATCGGCTTGCGGACTATTATGGTGCCGAATCGATCTTCATCGACATCGACAGCATTCCGGTCGGCGTCGACTTTCGCGAGCAGATCAAGCGCGAACTGAGCAAGAACGACGCGCTGCTGGTGGTGGTCGGGCCGAAATGGCGCGGAGCCGGCAAGGGCGGCCGCGCGCCAGGGTTCAGGAGATCAGAGGCCAACCGCCAGCGACAGGCGTCAGCACCGTCGGCTTCGTCGCCCGCAATGATACCGAGCAGGACTACGAGTGGCGCTTCCTCAACATCTCAGTGGTCGACAATCCGTAGCGTGCCCGCTGATTTGATTAGCCCACTGATTTTATTAAGGAATTCTCCTGCTCCCAAAAATGCAACCTTTGGTAGCGCTTTGGCAAATACAACCTCTCTGCAAAACTGCAACCGCTAGGTGGGTTTTCGCTGCAAAGGTACAACCTTTGATGGTAGAAACGTCAGTTCCGCGCTAGTCGAAGGGCACCCGCGGGCTATGTGAACTGGCCTTCACACATAACGTACTGGCTAATCTATGGTTTTCCCCGTTGGCTTTGTTTGGTAAAAATCGGCCTCATCGAGCTGTACTTCACCGCCGCTGCAACCGAAAATAGCGCGAGTCTGGCTTCCTTGTGAACTCGTTTTGAGCGTAAGATTAGCACGTATCGTAGCAAATGTCAATGACAATCCGACATGACAATCCGCCTTCGCTTACCCTCTGCACATCTTCTACGTAAGGGGAGCTGTTTGTCGAAGCGCGGCTCGATCTGCGCACAAGATCCAAACATGCTTTAACCCCCCATGTCCGCGCCTGGAGAGTACTTTTTCTGCGGCATCGGCGGCAGCGGCATGACCCCGCTCGCTTTGATTATCCTGGCGAGGGGTGGGGTGGTTGAGGGTTCTGACCGGGCGCTCGACCAGGGCCGCAATACCGAACGGTTTGATTTTCTGCGTGCGCGCGGCGTGCTGCTCCATCCCCAGGATGGCAGCGGCATTACCCGGCCCAGCCAGATCCTGGTTACGTCCGCTGCCGTCGAGGAGACGGTGCCCGACGTGCAGGCCGCGCGTCATATCGGCGCCGCCATCACCACCCGCGCGAAGCTTCTTGCCGAGCTCTTCAACTCCGCCGGCACGGGCATCGGCATCGCCGGCACGAGCGGCAAGTCCACCACGGTCGGGATGCTCGGCTGGATTCTGCACCGCGCCGGCAAGAATCCAACCATCATGAATGGCGCGGATATGAAAAACTTCCTGGATGCGCAGACGCCTTTTGCCAGCGCCAGGATCGGCGATGGCGAGCTCTTCGTCAGCGAAGTGGACGAAAGCGACGGCTCGATTGCGTTGTTCGAGCCCCGCATCGCCGTCCTCAACAATATCTCGCTTGACCATAAATCGCTTGATGAGCTGCGCACCCTATTCCGGGACTTCGTTGCGAAAGCGCAGACCGCCGTGCTCAATCTCGACAACGCAGAAACCGCGGCGCTCTTGGCGGGGTTGAAGCCGGAGCAAGCGGTGACTTACAGTCTCAATGCCGCGCACGCCGACCTTGTTGCCTCGCGGCCAGTCCGGTCACCGGCTGGCATCGCGTTCCAGGTGAAGGAGCGCGAGAGCGGGGAAACCGTGGCCGTCTCTCTGAATGTGCCGGGGCTGCATAATGTGGCCAACGCTCTCGCGGCCCTGAGTGCCGCGCAAGCGTGCGGCGTGGCGCTCGCAGCCGGTGCCGCCCATCTCGGCGAGTTCAGCGGCATCCACCGGCGATTGGAGATCGCAGGAAGCGCAAGCGACATCACTGTGATCGATGACTTTGCCCACAACCCCGACAAGATATCGGCTACGCTCGAAACCATGCATGCGTTTCCCGGCCGCCTGCTGCTGATGTTTCAGCCCCATGGCTATGGTCCGATTCGTTTGATGAGAGACGCCCTGGTGGAGTGCTTCGCAACAGGGTTGCAAGATGAGGATGTCCTGGTCATGCCCGAGCCGGTTTATTTCGGCGGCACGACAGACCGCAGCGTCGGCAGCAAAGATATTGTTCATCAAATCCAAGAGCGTGGCCGAAAGGCCGTTGCTTTTCCTGACCGTCCCGCCTGCGCCGATGAGCTGGTCAGGCTTGCCCGTCCCGGCGATCGGATCGTCATCATGGGTGCGCGCGACGACTCGCTCTCGCAATTCGCACGCGATCTCCTTCCCCGACTTGCTGCCCGTCATTGCCGGGCTTGAACTGACAATCCATCCGAAGGCAAGCATAAATTTGCCCTGAGCTTGGGTGCAGATATGCGGCGACGGGAATTCATCACCCTTTTCGGCAGCGCGGTGGCGTGGCCGCTCGCGGCGCGCGCGCAGCGGCCGGAGCAGATGCGGCGCATCGGCGTGCTCTCGGGCTTGGCCGCAGACGATCAGGACAACAAGGTACGCCTCGCGGCAATCCAGCAGCGGTTGCAGCAATTGGGCTAGACCGACGCGCACAATGTGCGGATCGATTATCACTTTGCTGCAGCCAATCCCGAAAACTATCCCAAATACTTGGCTGATCACTCCATTCGTTGCTCATGCCAGCCCCGATTTATGCGGCTGGGATCGCAGCAGTCAGTCACTCAAGGGGGCGCGAAGTGGGAACGCGAGCGAGTTCAGGGCACTCACAATAGCCGTTCAGGAATATTCTGGTATTAATCCTGCTAACGTCGATCTGGTGGGGTTTGTGAAGGCGTGACTGAGGCCGAAAATGTCTCGTGTGTTCGTCACGGGCTCATCCACAGGTCTTGGACTGATGGCCGGACGCGTGCTCGCTGAACAGGGGCACCAAGTCGTTTTGCATGCCCGCGATGGTCGACGGGCAAGCGATGCGAGGGCGGCCCTTTCCGCGGTCGCTGACGTCGTTATTGGCGATGCCTCACGACTCAACGATGTGCAGCGGATGGCCGAGCAACTGAACCGGATGGGCCGCTTTGATGCTGTTATTCACAATGTGGGAGTCGGCTACCGAGAGCCAAGGCGTATCCTGACGGAAGATGGCCTTCCGCATGTCTTCGCTACCAATGTCATCGCTCCGTTTGTTCTGACCGCATTGCTGAAGCGACCTACGAGGCTCGTCTACCTAAGCTCCGGGATGCATCAACGGGTTCAGGCGAACCTCTCGGACATAACGTGGGAGAAGCGCGCCTGGGCTGGCAGTACCACCTATGCCGAGAGCAAGCTCTACGACGTCCTTCTGGCATTCGCGATTTCACGGCGTTGGCGCGATGTCTTCTCAAATGCGCTGGAGCCAGGTTGGGTGGCCACGCGAATGGGCGGTTCAGGTGCGCCCGATGATATTGACCAAGCGCACCTCACGCAGACATGGTTGGCCGTGAGCAATGACCCGGCTGCGCTCGTGACGGGCCAGTATTTCTACCACATGCGTCCTCGCCAGCCGAACCCACAGGCATACGACACCACGTTGCAGGACGGTTTGGTCGATGCCTGCGAGCGACTCTCGGGTGTTAAACTACCGGCGTGAAGGAATATTGGAAGGTGCGCTTTACCAGGTTTGTGCTAACACCCGCAGCCAATTCCTAAAGCATATTTTCTCAATCAGCGGCTCGCCGTAGTCACGTGTACGCATGACCTCCACCAGATTTTGCAGTCCTGCAGCATTTCCTATCCCCGCTGGGATCTTTGCGCCGTCGAAATCGGAGCCCAAGCCGACACCGTCCTCGCCGGCATGTTTGAGCATATGCTCGATATGATCGATAACCAGTTCAATCGGTGTGTCCGCATCTCGACGACCGTCCGGACGCAGGAAGCTCGTAGCAAAATTAACGCCGGCAATGCCTCCAGTCTCACGGATAGCGATCAGTTGCTGGTCGGTGAGATTTCGCGAATGCGGGCTTAAGG